>JBOFUD010000475.1:0-3644 GCA_051652385.1 Flavobacterium sp. | reverse complement strand
TAAGATTATATGTTTTTTTTTTTTATTTGTCAAAAATCTTCTGCTTATGTTTGAGATTATAAATATCATATCTTTAAATACAGTTTTCAATTTCAACAAGGTTAACTTCTGAACTTTATAGTAACGCTTGATCTAAAAGATTATTGGATCCAGTTTGTTACAACGTGAAAACCATAAGACCATGAGTACATAGTGTGCAACATTGAAGTGCAAAAACACCAAACATCTCAAAAGATCCATAACCCTTAAAAAAAGTGCTCCAAATCTAAAAACATCACTATACAAAGTAGACCTCTAACAGCTCTCACCAAAAAGTCCTTTGTTAACACCGCAAGGTATCAAGACTATTTGGATAAAGAGACACAGGCAGAGGCATAAAGCTTCTACCAGCAAAACACCCCTAAGAACAAACATGGGAAAAAAACAGCACAATAATCAATAAAAAATGTACATCACTCAAACAAAACTTCACAAATTCAAATTACGTGGAAGATACATGAAACCGTTTATTACAAATTCTGGGAAAATTGTAAGATGCAATGGATTGGTGAAAAATGAGGGTTACAAACAGCTGTAAATGGGGCAAGCGAACATTAAGGGGACAAGAACGCAAATGAGCAAGATAGTAAAAAGTAGCAAAAAAATGTGTGAAGTGAAGTAAGAGAGGGCAAATGTTCAGGATTTGTTTAGATTAGAAGTTGGGAGCTTTTACAACCTGGGGCGAATAAAGTAAAGTCTGTCCGAGAGAAATAGACACACAGATGCTCTAGTACAATCTTCCTAGCAGATTGAAATGAGTCACCAAGAGCAATTCTTTACGATCTTGGCAGCTTTACTCAAGTGCTGTGCATGTAATGTCCACAATGCAGAAATACAGATGATCTTCACAGATGTTTTTGTCTGGTAAAGAGTGTTACAGTCTAGTTTTCATTCCACACACTGATGCAGTTTGTCAACACACTTTATGGAGACCATGTGTGCAAAACTGCACTATCCAGACTCAACACTTGAAAATAGTACACGAAGCAAAACAATTGTTTAAAAACATGCAAAAAACAGTTTTCACTTAAACATGGCATTGAGACAAAGCTCAACACGCTTGCTAAAGAAAACTTTATTAAAGTTAGGATTACAGGTAATACAATGGATATCAATGACACGTCAGTACAGATTTCAACAACCAATAATGGAGCTGGTAGACTTATTTAAACAATATGACACTTATTTACAGATTCAAAGCGTTTTTTTATTACAAATTTAATTGGACTAACTCTTCCTCACAATTATGACAAGTCACGGCTTGAACTATCTTGCCTTGCAGGTAATGAGTCTATCTCATATAATAGTTTCACCCTTTAAATTGCATTAGTGAAATAAATGAACTTTTGCACGATATTCGAATTATTCAATACTGGAAAATGGCCACTAGATGGCGGAAAAACACCATGATAATTGCTCCGTGTTGGCGGTGTCTATAGCAATCTATTGACAGCGCTCTGCACTCATTGTTTAAAAATGTTACAGCGTGTGACGCGAGGGTCTCGATCAAGATAATAGAAATGGGATGAACACATTCTTGGTGAGTTGACTTTTTAAAAGTCTCTCTCAGCACAGCGCAAATATAAAAGAAGTGATTGTTTGAGTGGGGTCTGTCTGCTGAGTACAAGAGAGAGGCGTAACTGCCCAACCAACATTTTTCTGGGCCCCATTTGGGTTTTTGATGGGCTGCCACTTGGGTCGTGCATGGGGAACCTAAATAGGGTCCAGAAAAATTTGGTCATGGGCTCCACATAGGCCCATAGTGGGTGCCAAGAAGGCCCCTTTTGAGTGTTCATTATATGGGCTCATTTGGGTCCCATATGGGTTGCTAAAAGTGGGGCCAAGTTAGGCTATAAACACTACCCTTATGGGTCCCACATGGGTGAGAACTGGGCGGGCCCATTTATTAATTTTCCTATTGATCCTATCCTTAAAATCAGCCTGTTTAACATAGTTATATTTATCATGTAATAGCACAATGAAATATCAATGACTTCAACTCAGAATGTCTAAATCAAGTTTTTAATAAGAGAAAACAGCAGAAAAGGACAATAAAGAACATACAACAGGATATAAATAAATTAAATAATATTGATTAAGTCTGTAATTCATGTTTGTAATTAAAATAAGATTAGGATGAGTACAAAATCTGAATAAAATTACATTTCTAAATCATGTGTTCAATTAGGAAAACTGGTTTAAAACAGGATAAAACCTATTAAAATTAGCAAATTATGTTAGATGTTTTAAAATGAGACTCATGAACACAGTCTTATTTCTGGACCACTGCAGACTCAACCGCGTTTAAACATTAAGAACAGTACAAATATGAAGATATCTTATTGCTCGGCCTCTGCAGACTCCTCGGCTTCAAACCTAAAGACCAAGAAAATATTCACAAGAACATTTCTTAAAAAGCATGCATTCTACCCAAGTGACAACACTACGACTTCTACTCATTGTTCTCCCAGAAGTGAAATTTCTTTCATTATTTTACTAACCCTCAAACCTGTATGACTTTCTTCTGCAGAACACAAAAGAAGATTTTTGAAGAATGTTGGTAACCAAACAATGACTGTAAACATTGATTTGCGCTGGGTGTGTACAATACAGTGAATGGGTAACCTGTTCGATTGCTAACATTCTTTTGTGTTCTGTAGGTGAACGTCATACAGGTTAGAAATGACAAGAGGGTAAATGATGACAGAATTTTTATTTTTGAGTAAACTATCACTTTATCAATTTAATTGTGAAAAGCGCTAAATAAATTCAATTATCACTTTGAATGTGAAAAGGACGTTACTAAAGTGAATATACCTATCATTTTTGACCAACAAGATTAAATGTATGAAAATGTAACTGTATTTGCATTTTTATCCACATCCCTGATGGCAAAATGTTTGTGGCCCAAATCCAGTACACACTTATAGGCTATCAGCTCCAAGTTAAAACAATAAAATGAGCTTCTGCTATCTAGAAAGTGAGGAGAACTGAAGAGGAGAAGAACCAACATGGAGCAGGAAATCTGAAGGGTCTGGAGTGATTCTCTATGAAGAAATGGTCTCATAATTATGAGCAATGTGTATTAGAGAAAAACATTTATTTCATAATGAAATTCACAATCTTTATTTTCTTTAAATAAAATATCCAAAGGCTTTTGATGCCGATTTATTTTTATAGCCTTCTTTGATCATATTTACCTAGGGAAAATATCATTTAAAGCTCAACTGTATGCTAAGGAGGGCCAATTTTACATCGGTTGCGATATATCGGTTGAAATTATCCCCATACTAGGAATAAGTCTTCCCGCGTTGTAAACAAAAAATCCTAGTTGTTGATGTATTTTCTTGAAAGACCCATTCACAGCTCCTATGCCGAGCGAAAACGTGTATGGCGGAGGGCGGACGTGAAGCTGAGAAAGAGTTTGCACTAAAAGAGGAGCTTTAACTCTCGTGAAGGATGGCACTAGATGCATCAGAGTTCATGTTAAGTTTCACTTTAGTTTTATTGAATTAGTTTGTTAAGTATTTATTGAGTCATAATACATTAAAACACCACAACATTTAGTTTTGTTAAGTCTTTATTTAAACATTCGTTAGATGTTA
>JBOFUD010000474.1:0-6128 GCA_051652385.1 Flavobacterium sp. | reverse complement strand
AGCTGAAAATCTTACTACGAAAATAGTTTATCTTTGTGAGACACGATTTTTTTCAATTTAATATTTATACCATGAAAACTTTAAACGATTTCAATTTCAAAGATAAAAAAGCAATCATTCGAGTGGACTTCAATGTACCCTTAGACGAAAATTTTAACGTTACCGATGCCAACCGAATAGAAGGGGCAAAACCAACTATTGATAAAATTTTGGCTGATGGTGGGAGTGTTATTTTAATGTCGCACTTGGGAAGACCAAAAGGAGTTGAAGACAAGTATTCGCTTCGCCATATTGTTGCCAAAGTATCAGAAGTTTTAGGTGTACCCGTTCAATTTGCAACCGATTGTATTGGCGAGCCAGCTACCACAGCTGCCGCCAACTTGAAGTCTGGTGAGGTCTTATTGTTAGAAAATTTGCGTTTTTACAAAGAAGAAGAAGCTGGAGATGTTGATTTTGCTAAAAAATTAGCCGCTTTAGGAGACATCTATGTAAATGATGCCTTTGGAACGGCACACAGAGCGCACGCTTCCACCACTATTATTGCACAATTTTTCCCAACTAGTAAATGTTTCGGTAGCTTATTGGCTAAAGAAATTGAAAGCTTGAACAAAGTTTTAAAAAACAGTGAAAAACCAGTTACTGCCGTTTTAGGTGGATCCAAAGTATCTTCTAAAATTACTGTAATTGAAAACATATTAGACAAAGTAGATCACATGATCATCGGTGGAGGGATGACTTTTACTTTTGTTAAAGCATTAGGAGGATCCGTTGGAAATTCTATTTGTGAAGATGACAAACTAGAATTGGCACTTGAAATTTTACGTTTAGCCAAAGAAAAAGGCGTACAAATTCACATTCCAGTTGATGTGGTTGCTGCTGATGATTTCGCTAACACCGCCAATACTCAAATCGTAGATGTAAAAGCAATCCCTGAAGGATGGCAAGGTTTGGATGCAGGTCCAAAATCTTTAGAAAACTTCAAAAAAGTAATTTTAGCCTCAAAAACAATCCTTTGGAATGGACCATTAGGGGTTTTTGAAATGCCAACTTTTGCCGCTGGAACCATTGCTTTAGGAGATTACATTGCTGAAGCTACTGCAATTGGTGCATTCTCATTAGTAGGCGGAGGAGACTCTGTGGCAGCTGTAAAACAATTTGGCT
Source organism: Flavobacterium sp. (assembly GCA_051652385.1). Lineage (GTDB taxonomy): Bacteria > Bacteroidota > Bacteroidia > Flavobacteriales > Flavobacteriaceae > Flavobacterium. Next base: position 4,967 of record JBOFUD010000474.1, on the reverse strand, counting down.
TCGAAGATAAAATGAGTTACGTTTCTACCGGTGGTGGGGCTATGCTAGAAATGCTAGAAGGAAGAACTTTACCTGGTATTGCTGCCATTCTTGAATAGCAAACCATTCCGTAAACACAATTCGCAAGATTTTGTTGATTTATTTGAAAAATCTTACTTTAAGATCTCTTTTTAAAGTAAAGTATACTAGAAAACCATAAATATTGTATATTTAACAATATTTATGGTTTTTTTCAGTTGTTACTAAGTAGTTTTGTGCAGTCAGTTACCTATTTTATAGAATTAAAGCACCCTGAAAACAAGATTTATGCGTTTAAAAAATACCACTCTTAGTTTGTTGTTTCTTTTTACTTTAGCTGCTTTTTCGCAGTCAGTAGAAGAAGTAAAAACTAGTGCAGTACCTCTAACTTATTTGGATTCGATCAAACAAAGCTTTGTTAGTCATTCCAAATCCGACGCCATAGATAGCCTATGGATGAAAGAGTTGGCGAGTACGGATATTTACAATGATCTAGCCGCGGATATTCAAACGCAAAATATTGATCCTTCTATAGATGTTGAGTTACCCACCTCATTACTCAAAGAACGATTAGCTCTGTTAGATGCCAAATCGCCGTTTCACATAGAATACAATCAAGGATTAGAAAACCTCATCAAATCATTTCTTAAAAATAGGCGTCATGCTTTTGGAAAATTAATGGCCACCTCAGCGTATTATTTTCCACTTTTTGAAGAAGCACTAGCCAAGAAAAACATTCCATTAGAAATCAAATATCTAGCCGTGGTAGAATCGGCTCTTAATCCAAAAGCGGTGTCCAAAGTAGGTGCTACCGGCCTTTGGCAATTTATGTATCATACCGGCAAGCAGTACAATTTGCTTATTGATTCCTATATCGACGAGCGCTCGGATCCCTTAAAGTCATCAGAAGCAGCCGCACAATACATGGCCAATATGTATCCCCTCTTTCAAGATTGGGACTTGGTGCTAGCCTCTTACAACTCTGGCCCAGGCAACGTCACCAAGGCAATTCGTAGATCAGGAGGTCAGCAGCGATTTTGGGACATCAAAAGCCATCTGCCGAAGGAAACGCAAGACTATGTACCTGCTTTTTTGGCTACTATGTACTTGTATGAATTTCACAAAGAGCACGGCATTACTCCACAGCGCGCTACCTTTCAACATTTTGAAACGGACACCGTGCGCATACAAAAACAAATTACGTTCAAGCAAATAGCAGATCTGATCGATATTTCGGTTGGAGAATTGCAAATGATGAATCCCTCATTCAAAATGAATGTCATTCCGGTCTACGAAAATCAACCTCATTATTTACGTCTACCTCAGCATAAAATAGCCCTTTTCACTTCCAATGAGGACAAAATTTATGCCTACGTTGCCTATGACAATAACAAGCGGAACCAGCCCGCACAATGGAATGCAGCAACAGCTCTGGCTAGTGCTACCCTTGAAAAAGACCCAACTACTATAACCATCAATGAATGGTACAAAATAAAAAAAGGGGACAACCTGAATACGGTCGCTACAGACTATAAAGTTTCGGTCGCCAATCTTAAAAAGTGGAACAATATACAAGGTACTACCGTTGCACAAGGCAAAATATTAAAGATAAAATCCACACGGCCTGCTCCAAACAGTTTGCTAAATACCCCCAATCCTGCGGTTGTAATGACCACAGCCACTGAAAAAATAAAACCTTTAGATTCCTTACTCCTTGCAGAAAATTCGACACAATATGTGGTTCAAAAAGGGGATAATGTTGCTTTGATTGCCCGCAAATATGATGTTTCCATTGATGAATTAAAAAAATGGAATCCTAATATCACCCCCGTTTTGGCTCCCGGAATTAGTTTAAAAGTTGGTAATTCGACTGCCATTGCTGCTCAGCAAATAGTAAAACCAGAACTAAAAGATATTACCTATGTCGTACAAGCGGGAGATAACATAGGAATGATTTCGAAGAAATTTGGAACCTCAACTTCAGATTTAATTTCATGGAATGCCATTACAAAAAACAAAATTACGGCAGGCAACACCCTTATTGTTGCTAAAAATGAAATTGCAATCATTACCAATTATGCGACAGCAGATTCCTTTAAGAAGAAAGAATTGTTCCCCACTAAAACAAAAGAAAGCTTCCATAATTATTACGTAAAAAAAGGAGATTCCTTGTATAGTATTTCAAAAAAATACCCTGGCGTCACGATATCAGACCTAGAAAAGTGGAATGGCATTCAGGCAACTGATTTAAAGCCGGGAATGAAGTTGAAAATAAACGGATAATATCATAAATTAGGTTATTTTTGGATTTTATTTCTAATTGAAAATGATGAATAAAACCCATTTTTTATTCCTTCTCTTATATTTGTTTTTTTGTTCTTGCTCTAAAAAACAAGAGCACGTGCTGCGAAATTCTTCGGGGCGCATCAACACCATCTCAGTGATCATGAACGACGCCCTTTGGAATGGCGAAGTAGGAGACTCACTCCGCAACAAATTTGCCGCTCCTGTTTTAGGGCTGCCAAAGGAGGAGCCCCTTTTTACCCTCAATCAGTATGCCGATAAATTAGTAGAGGGATTTATTACCGATAGCCGTTCCTTACTGATCATCAAAAAAGGAAAAACTACTTTTTTCCAAATTAAAAAAAACAGATACGCTACCCCGCAAACTGTTTTCCATTTATCAGGTACTACCACTGATACGCTGCTTTATTTACTAGAGAAGCATACTCCTGAAATGATTCAAATACTAAAAAAAGGGGAGATTGAGGCGCTGCAAAAAAGCCATAAAGGCGCGTTATTGAATCCGAAAATTTTCGAAAATAAATTCCAAATTGAACTAGAAGTCCCTTCATCGTTTCAATACGTATTGCAAAAACCGAGATTAATATGGTTAAAAAAAGAAATAACAAGTGGCAGCATGAGTTTGCTCTTGTACCATGTGCCCCTGGGAACCGTATCGCACAAAGATCCCATTGGCTCCATTATCAAAATGCGTGATTCTATTGGCCAATTATACATAAAAGGTAGCGGTTTACAAATGCCCATGATTACCGAAAAAGGGTACGCACCCTATTTATCTACCCTTCAATTGGACCACTGTACCACTTACGAATCTAAAGGTACATGGGAATTAAAAAATGATTTTATGTCAGGTCCTTTTATCAATTATGCTATTTTTGACAAAGAATACAACCGAATTATGGTTTTAGAAGGCTTTTGTTATTCGCCTGCCGATGACAAAAGAGATATAATGTTTGAGTTGGAATCCATCATTAAATCGGTGAAAATTAGTAAAAGAAAAAAGAAGAAGTAATATGAATTTACAATGGCAAATTAAAGCCTTCGACGCATTGACTGTTCATGAGTTGTATGATATTTTAAGACTGAGAAGCGAAATTTTTGTAGTCGAACAAAATTGTGTTTATTTGGATTTGGATGGAAAAGACAAAAAAGCCTTGCATCTTTTCGGCACTTATGACCATAAAGTGGTAGCCCATGCTCGTTTATTGCCTCCAGGCATCAGTTTTCCTGAAGCCTCTATCGGACGCGTAGTCGTCGACTCTGCTTACAGAGATAAAAAGTGGGGTCATGAATTGATGCAAAATGCTATTGCAGGAATTGCCACTCATTTTAACGAAACGGTGATTACGATTGGAGCGCAATTGTACCTGAAAAACTTCTATGAAAGCCATGGTTTTGTAGCCATTAGTGAAATGTATTTAGAAGATGAAATTCCACATATCGAGATGAAGAGAGGGTAGCTGTGATTCTAGATTTTTATTACTAATTGTGGTTAGACTATTTAGAATTAAATGTAAATTTGTAGATATCAATAAATTGAATGCTATATGACTATCATAATCACAAAGAAGCAAACTAAAAAAGAGATTCAAGAAAAGTTGAGGCAAGCCAGCATTAGTAAAGAAACTAAGGGTTTAAAAAAACATTTCGGATTGTCTATAAAAAATATTGATGCAGATGATTTCCAAAAAAAAGTAAGAAATGAATGGGATTGATTTTCTAGCAGACACTAATTTTTTAATTCATATCAATCAAGGAGAATCTGTTGTCGAACCATTTTTAGACTACAATCTAGCCGTTTCCTTTATTACAGAGATTGAACTTTTAGGTGCTTTTAGTGTTAGTAAATCGCAAAAAAATCAACTTAAAAATCTTTTGAACGATTGCTTGATTTTGGAGATGAATTATCAAATAAAAAACACTTGTATTTATATTCGTAATAAATATAAAATTAAAATCCCAGATGCAATAATTGCCGCAACTGCTATTGAGTTTAACATCCCTTTACTAACTTCAGATCAAGATTTTGAAAAAATAAAAGAATTAGATTTGATTTATATTCAAAAATAAATTGAACTTCTCTTACAACTTCAAAATGCTATTGTACTCCGCAGTAGTATTCAAAACATTAACCGCCTTTTTGATTTCGGGATTGCTTTTGAGGTAGTATTGGTACAATCCTTCTTGGTACTGGTAGCGTTTGATGATTTCGTCTAGCAATAAATTTTTGATTTCCTTTTGATTTTTGTCCAAAGCGACCCATTCACTTTTTTGAACAGCGTTCAATAATTGTTGGTACTCGGCGGTAATCGATTCGTCTATTTTTTCTTTTTTTGCAGCAGCTAAAGTCTTCTTCAAATTCAACTCTGTTTCGGTATCCAAATTGATTTTTTTGGCTTTCAAGAATTGTTTGAAATCAGCATAATCCGCATCGGTAATGGTAGGAATAGTGTTGCCAAGATTTGGGTTTTTGAAAAAATAAGCTGTGGCAAATTCAAAAATACCCTCATTTTTAATCAAAGCATTCGACATGGAGCTCAGTTGTGTTTCGGCCAATTCTATGTCGGGCTGAATGCCGCCGCCATCATAAACCGTTCGTCCCTTTCGGGTTTTAAAAGCCGCATAATTTTTTTCCTCTGTCCGAG
>JBOFUD010000473.1:0-12573 GCA_051652385.1 Flavobacterium sp. | reverse complement strand
GAAGCTTTAGCTGCAAATTTCATTAACTCATCCAATTGGTTCCTGCTTCTGGATTCCATTTGGTAGTAGTCTTCTTTTCTTTAGTAAAAAAACCTATTGAACTTTTACCAGTTATATCGCCTGAGCCGAAACGAGATTCATTCCAACCTCCAAATCCAAAAGGTTCTCTTGGCACTGGAACACCAATATTAACTCCGCACATTCCAGCCGATGCATTTTCGGTCACATAATTAGCCAAACCACCACTTTGAGTAAATACCGAGCAAGCATTTCCATACGGATTGGCATTTTCAATTGCCAAAGCTTCGTCGATAGTAGCTACACGGACAATGGCTAGTACAGGACCGAAAACTTCTTCTCTGGCAATTTTCATATCTGCTGTGGCAAAATCAATTAGTGTTGGGCCTACATAAAATCCATTTTCTTTTCCGGGTACAACGGTATTTCTGCCATCCAAAATTATTTTAGCCCCTTGTTGTTCGGCTTCTGTGATATAGTCTTCAATTCTGTCTTTGGCCGCTTTAGAGATTACAGCTCCTAGAGTGGAACCACATTGAATTTTCTGTGCATCTCCAACTAGTTTTTCCAATATCGCATCACAATTTCCAACGGCTATTAAAGTAGCCGCCGCCATACAACGTTGACCTGCACAACCGCTCATAGAGGCAATAATATTTGAAGAAGCCATTTCTGGATGCGCATCTGGCAATAATAGGATATGATTTTTGGCTCCACCAAGAGCTAAAACTTGTTTTAAGTTATTACTGGCTCTTTGATAGACAATTTTGGCAACTTTGGTCGACCCTACAAACGTCACCGCTTGAATTCCGGGATGATCACAAATATTTTCTACAGTAGATTGCGTACCATTTATAATATTAAATAATCCATCAGGAAGTCCTGCTTCTTTTAAAAGTTTAGCAGTAAATTGACTGCTGATTGGCACTGCCTCTGAGGGCTTTAAAATAAACGCATTTCCAAGGGCAATGGCGTTTACGATCGTCCAGTGTGGCACCATTGTTGGGAAGTTAAAAGGTACAATTGAGGCTACAACCCCTAATGCCACTCTGGTAGAGGAACAAAAAACACCTTTACTCACTTCCATATTCTCTCCATTTACAAATTGAGGAAGAGAGCAAGCAAATTCTGTTAATTCTATGGCTTTATCGATTTCTGCTTTTGCTTCACTGTGAATTTTTCCGTTTTCTCGGTAAATGATTTCAGTCAATTCTTGGCTATTCTTTTCTAATAATTGTTTGTATTTATAAAATACTTGCGCTCTCTCTTTCATTGTGACCTTTTGCCAAGCCTTTTGGGCCTTTTGAGCACCCATCACAATTTCATTCAAGTCTTCCATAGTTGACTCGTTGAAAGTAGTTAATTCGGTTCCATCCAAAGGAGAGACAACAGCATGTTTTTTTGTGGAACTTCCTGCTTTAAATTCCCCATTACTAAAGTTTTTTACTTCGTTAAATGACATAATATTACTTTTAAGTTTTTTCAAATATACAATATTACACAAAAAAACAATAAATATTTTTGTCTATATTAAAAATATTGTTAGATTTACAAAATAAACACGCACATATTGCTTTATTTACAATTTTAAGAACATGTTAAGAACGTGTTACGTAAAAAAGCTTTTGATATCGTTTACCATCTTTATAAACATCAATTCAAATTAGTTAATTAACCAAAAACCAAACTAAATCTATTTTATTTATGAAATCAGTATCTACTATTATTGGAGTTGCGCTTTTGCTCTTGGCTGCTCTTTGTTATTTTATTCATTGGAACGCCCTTGTTCCTGCATTTACCGTTTTGGGAATTGCATTGATAACCAGAAAAGCATTGGAACCCTTAATAATAGGTTGCGCCATCGGATTTGCCTTATTGGCACAACAAGGAGGCTCAGAAGAATACTTCCCTGAAGGTAAAGGCATGATTTTTCCGTTAAACATGTTTGATGGTATGTTTACCTCGATTGCTAGAGATGCTCACGATCAAGGACTAATTTGGGTAATTCTCGTTTGTATTCTTTATGGGGCGTTTGTACAACTCCTGAACGCTTCTGGAGGTATTAAAGCAGTAGCTAGATATTCTGAAAATCACGTTAAAAATAAAAAGCAGTCATTGATTATGACGTACTTTTTAAGTTTTTTCTTTTTCTTGGATGATTATTTAAGTGCCTTGTCTGTGGGAAATACTATGAGACCTATAACGGATAAATTTGGGGTTTCCCGCGAAAAATTAGCGTTGGTTTTAACCACGGTTTGCGTGCCTTTTACAATTATTTTTCCAATATCCACTTGGACCATTTTTTATGGAACACAAATTGTTGCCATTGATGGTGGAGTTTTAGACTCAGCAGGTGTGGCGATTACCAATCCAATTCAAGCGTTTCTAGGAACCATTCCTTATAATTTTTCGGCTTGGATTTCATTAATTATGGGAGGATTAATTGTTTTTCAACTCATTCCAGATTCAAAAGGAATTCAACTTGCCGAGGCTAATGTAAAACCAATTGAACCAGCAGCACTTAAAATACCTAAACCTAATGCAAAACCAGGCAAGCTAATTTATTTTATACTTCCTATATCTGTATTGATTTGGTGTACAATTTTTCCTTATCCTTTTGATATGGATTACTGGGCTGGTTTTTCTTTTTCATCAGAATATATTTTTGGTAGTATTGATGCTTTACGTGGAATCATTACCGCAGTTGTATTTACTTACATGTACTTTTTACTTTTCAAAGTGATTAAATTCAATAAAATATCGAAGCATTTCGTTTTGGGATTAGAAACAATTACTTTCGTTTTGACTGTATTAGGTTTTACTTATCTCTTGAAAGATGTTCAAAACGCCTTAGGTTTCAATGAATTTGTGGTCGAAAATCTTCAAGGAATTGGTTGGTTGAACAGTGGTACATTACCCTTTGTTGTTTTTGTTTTAGTTGCTTGGATTTGTTGGGCAACCGGATCAAACTGGGGAATTTATGCTATTCTTGTTCCTACCACAGCGTTGCTTGCACATACTTTAGGCGCCAATTTTTGGTTAAGTCAAGGTGCTTTAGCTTCTGGAACAGTTTGGGGAGCCTCTGCCTGTTTCTTCTCCGACAATCGTGTCTTGACGGCACAATCTTGTAAAGTCAACATGATGCAACATGGTATTTCTCAGTTCCCTTATCAACTGGCAATATTTATAATTTCATCTGTATTGTACCTTATTGCAGGTTTCACCTTGTAACTCATTCCACTATGGTTTCAAAAGATATACTATGTAATGAATTTTTAATCAGAACGGCAACTCCTGCAGATGCCGTTCAAATGGAATTCGTTCAAAAGCAATGTTATCCTTCCTTGGATGCTAGCGAATTATTGAATAGAAATCATTTTGTAAATCATATCAAAGTTTTTCCAGAGGGGCAAATTGTTCTCGAAAAAGAAGGCGTAATTATAGGTTCTGCCAGTACTTTTCGTTCCAACTTTCCAACGCAAGAGGCTTCCTTTTTAGCATCATCTGATAATTTATGGATTACCAAGGCGCATACTCATGACGGCGAATGGATGTACGGAATTGACATGGGAATTTTGCCAGAATATCGCGGCTTGGGACTGTCAACTGAAATGTACTTGGTGCGACAAGAAATATGCAAAAAGCTAGGTTTAAAAGGACAACTCATTGCAGGCATGACCATTGGTTACGGAAAAGTAAAACATAAAATGACCATCGAGGAATATTGTTATGGTTTAGAGATCAAAAAATTTACCGATCCCACCGTAACTCCTCAAAAAAAAGCTGGTTTTAGATGGATAAAACCATTGTACAATCATATTAACGACCCTGAGGCCGGTTTTGCATGCATTTTGATGTACTATCCCGTTGACGAAAATTACAAATTAAACTATTGAAAAAAGTCTAACCATTTAAAAAATCTGAATATATGATTGCAAAAAAAATTATGAATGATACATTTATTGTTAGAATTGCCACAGAGGAGGATGCCAAACAAATGGAATATGTGCAATCAAGATGTTATCCGACCTTGCACGAATCGGAAATATTAATCAAAGATCATTTTGCTAACCATATTAAGGTTTTTCCAGAAGGCCAAATCGTGGTAGAAAAAGATGGAATTATAGTAGGATCAGCCAGCTCTTTTAGATGCGACTTTCCAGAGCATGATAGCACTTTTCTAGAAGAAACTGACAATTTATGGATTACAAAGGCACAAATAGAAAATGGTGATTGGATGTACGGCATAGACATGGGCGTACTCCCAGAATATAGAGGATTAGGACTTTCAAAAGAAATGTACAAAGCTAGAACAGAAGTATGTAAAAGTTTGGGAATAAAAGGGCAAATAATTGCAGGAATGACCATTGGTTACGGAAAAGTAAAAGATCAAATGACCATCGAGGAATACTGCAAAAAAGTAATGGACGGCGACGTAACCGACCCCACCATTACGCCACAAAGGAATTCTGGATTTCGATGGATAAGACCCCTTTACAATTACCTAAATGATCCAGAGGCAGGCTACGGAAGTATTTTAATGTATTTGCCGGTAGACGAAAATTATTATCTATAAAATAAAAAGTTAAAAAAATAAATTAAATTAAAATGGGAACTCAAATTAAAAAAGTATCAGAAATTCCTGGTCCAAAAAGCAAATTAATATTAGCCAGAAGAGCTGCAGCATTGCCAGCTGGATTAGGAAAATCGACTGAAGTAGTCGTTGAAAAAGCAGAAGGAGCCTTAGTATGGGATGTAGATGGAAATCAACTGATTGATTTTGCAGGTGGTATCGGAATGGTAAATTTAGGTCATAGACCCGAGGCAGTTGTCAGCGCCATGAAAGATCAATTGGACAAATACATTCATACCGGGGCTTTGGTAACCACTTTTGAACCTTATATTGAATTTGCTGAAATGCTTAACGCCATAACACCTGGAGATTTTCCTAAAAAAACTTTATTAGCCTGTTCTGGTTCAGAAGCTGTAGAAAACGCCATCTCTACCGCCAAATACTATACCAAAAGACCTGCTATTATTTGTTTCGAAGGCGCTTACCACGGTCGTACCATGCTTACTTTGAGTTTGACCAGTAAATATGGCTTGTTTAAAAGAGGCTTTGGGAATTTTGCTCCGGATATTTATCGTTTTCACTCGCCAAACGTTTACAGAAAACCGAATTCAATGACCGAAGAGGAATACATCGATTTTTGTATTGAGCGCTTCGACCAAAATTTAATTTCGCATGTAGATCCTTCTGCCGTAGCAGCGATTATTATTGAGCCTGTTCAAGGTGAGGGCGGATTTATTCCGGTTCCAAAACGTTTCCTAGAAAAAATCAGACAAGTTTGTGACCAACATGGTATTGTTTTCATTGCCGATGAAGTACAAGCTGGAGCGGGAAGAACGGGTAAATTTCTTTCCATCGAACATTCTGGAGTAATTCCAGATATCGTAACTATGGCAAAATCTATTGGTTCTGGAATGCCTATTAGTGCCACTACAGGAAAAGCCGAAATTATGGATGCACCGCATTTAGGTGGTGTTGGTGGAACCTATTCTGGAAGTCCACTTGCTGTTGTAGCCGCACATGAAACCGTAAAACAAATCAACACACCAGAATTTTTAGCAAGAGCCACGCATGTTGGAAACACAATAGTAGACCGTTTAACTACTATGAGCCAAAAGTTTGATGTGATTGGAGATATACGCGGAATGGGAGCTATGTTAGCAGTAGAATTTGTAAAAGACAGAACTACCAAAGAACCAGATATGGATTTTGCAATGGCCGTAATCAAAAAATCGGTTTCTAATGGATTGATTTTAATCCGTGCTGGATTGTACACCAATTGTATTCGCTTCTTACCTCCAATTGTAATTACTGATGAACAATTACATGAAGGACTTGATATAATTGAAGCTGCAATTCAAGAAGTATTGAATGAAAAAGCTGCCGTTTAACGGCTAATAAAGTTCAGAATTTACGGTAATTGTGCTAGCTATTTTTCTTTCCTTTCGAAAACAGTAAAGTAGCTCACTGTTTTACTACCAGCCGGAAGTCAAAGCAAAATTTATCTTGCCGTAATTTCTGAACTTAAAAATCACAAAATCAGTCTTTAGTACGAAAGATTCTAAAATAGTACACATAATGATATTGACCTTCCACTATCGCCCTTCATAAAACGATCTAAATTGTTTTTTTTTTTAGAATTGTGGGTAGAAGGTATTCTAAATTAATAATGAGCTTAAAATTGTAAATCAAAACAGTATTCTTATGAAAAAAAACATAGGCTTTTGTGCACTGCTCCTAAGCAGCACCTTATATTTTGGATGTAAAAATGAAAACAAAACAGCAATTGTTGCTACGTCTCAACCTGAAGTTCGCTTTCCTGCCGAATTTGAGCCTCAAGAATCCGTTTGGATGGGTTGGCCGACATACGAAAACAAAGCAGGCTGGTCTGTAGAAGAATTGCATGTCCAAATATGGGCAGCTTTGGCACCAAATGTATATTTGGACATTGCTGTAAATCCTGACAACCCCGAAAAAGGATACGTTTATGAGGAGCAAATAGCTCGTATCAAGGAGCTAATGGTAAAATATAAAGTCCCGCAAGATAAGGTGCGTTTTCATAAAATCGCACACGATGATGTTTGGTGGAGAGATATGGGACCCATTTTTGTGCTCAACACATCCAACCAATTAGAAATTGCCGATTTTAGTTTTAATGGCTGGGGTTATGAAGCAAACAATTCTGATTACGCTCTTGCTGAAGAAAAAATTGACGAAAATGTAGCAGCCGAGGCGAAATTAAAAGTAAGATCATCCAAAATGATTAGCGAAGGCGGCAACCGTGAATTTAATGGTAAAGGAACCATGATTGCTGTAGAAGTTGTTGAAAAACAACGCAACCCCAAAATGTCAAAACAGCAAATGGAAGCCGAATACAAGCGCTTACTAGGCGTAACCAATATCATTTGGTTACCTTATGGTCGCTACGATGATGATTTGACCTTTAAAGGAAAATTGCCTAACGAAAAAGGAGAAAAAGAAATTTACACTGTGATTACAACCGGCGGACATATTGACGAACACACCCGTTTTGCAAGTCCATCCAAAATTTTATATACTGAAATATCAGCAGAAGATGCTAAAAAAGATCCTATTGCCGCAGAAAACAAGCGTAGAATGGATGCTAACCTATCGGTCTTAAAAAATGCCAAAGATCAAGATGGAAACAAATTTGAGTTAGTCGCTATGCCATCGGCGCCTGCCATAATAGAAACGTTAAGTCCAGGTGATGGAGCGTATGACTATCTCATTGCCAATGATAGCGTAATTAACCAAAATCCAATTCCAAAAGGAAAAAAAATAAAAGTGATTTTAGCCTCGAGCTATTTGAACTTTTTAATTTCAAACAAAGTAGTTGTGGCGCAAAAATTTTGGAAAGAAGGTGCCCCAGAATCATGGAAAGCCTTAGATAAAAAAGCTGCCGATATCTTGCAAGCCACTTTTCCAGATCGTAAAATTATTACTTTAGATCCGAGAGCCATCAATATTGGTGGAGGCGGCATACATTGCAATACCCAACAAAAACCATTAATAGTTAAATAATGAAAAACGTCGTTAAAATTGCCTTAATACAAGAGGCTTGCGTAGAAAACGTTGAACAAAACATCAAAACGGCCCTTGCAAAAGTTCGCGAGGCAGCGGCAGCTGGGGCTAAAATTATTTGCCTGCAAGAACTTTTCAATACCTTGTACATCGGTCAAGATGTTGAAGTAAGTTATTATGATTATGCAGAGGTGTTACCCGGAAAAACTTCTGATTTGTTTGGTGAACTATCCAAAGAATTAGGCGTAGTTACTATTGTGCCCATGTATGAATATGTAAAAGATGGTATCTATTTCAACAGTGTCGTTGTGTATGACGCTGATGGTAGTTATTTAGGAAAATACCGTAAGAATCATATTCCAGACGGTCCGCAATATCTAGAAAAATACTATTTTACCCCAGGCAACACAGGTTATAATATTTTCGAAACTAAATTCGGTAAAATTGCAGTTGGAATTTGTTGGGATGAATGGTTTCCAGAAGTAGCTCGTATTTTTGCTTTACAAGGTGCACAGCTTATTTTCTATCCAAGTGCCATTGGGTCAGAACCTGATCGCCCGGATATTAGCACAGCCGCAGCTTGGGAAAAAGTAATTTCGTCACATGGCATTTGTAATTCGGTGTACATTGCAGCTGTCAACCGCGTGGGCACCGAGAAGGGAAAAAACTCTGAAATGACCTTTTATGGCAATAGTTTCGTAAGTAATCCGTACGGAGACATTCTATCCAAAGGAGCTCATCATGCCGAAATTGTTTATGCTGATGTCGATTTTGCGATTTGCAAAGAAGCATCCGATTTGTTACAATTTCACAGAGATCGTCGTGTAGACACCTACAAACCATTACTAAAAAGGGTAATCGAATAATGAAAACAAAGTTGAAAAAATAATGGATTTCACTCTTATACACAACGCCAATATCATCACCGTAGATCCGGCAATAACAAATGCATCAGCACTACTTATTGACAAAGAAGGAAAAATAGCTGCGGTAGGAACAAAAGAAGCACTACTACAATCATGCGGTGACAAGGCCATAATGATTGACATGCAAGGCAAAACCATAGTTCCAGGACTCAATGACGCTCACATTCATGTCTGGAAAATAGGACATCTACGCACTTACATGCTCGATGTTCGTGGTGTGACATCAATCACAGAGTTTAAACAAAAATTGAAAGCATTTGCTGCAAAAAATCCAAACTCTGAGTGGATAATGGCCCGTGGTATCAATGAAATGGTGCTAGAAGAAAAAAGATTGCCCACCAAAGAAGATTTGGATGAGGTCATTTCAGACAGACCTGTTTTTGTTATTAGAACTTGTGCTCATATCGGAATTGCAAATACCACGGCCATGCAACGTTCAAAAGTAGATGAAACTACCGAAGTACCCTTTGGCGGCGAAATTCGTAAAAACGCTGATGGGAGCTTGCAAGGTATTTTTACAGAAAGAGCTTTGGGCTTAATCATGAATACTATCCCTCCTTTTACTTTCGAGGAATATAAAAACATGATTGTAGAAGCGCACAATTATTTACTAAGCTTAGGAATTACAAGCGCTACAGATCCCGCTGCCAACGAAGAATTGCTCGCTGCTTATATTCAATTAGACAAGGAAGGATTACTAAAAGTAAGAATGAATGTTTTTCCGCTTCGCATTCCTGATGGAAGTGACGCTATTCAAGTGCTGCCCGAACAATATGAATCGGAGTTGTTGCAAATCAAAACCGTTAAGTTTTTCTCTGATGGGGGTTTAAGTTCGGCTACAGCAGCACTAAATGTTCCCTATAAAAATACCGATGACTACAAAGGAGTACTGCGTTTGGACTACGATAAATTTTACACCACTGCAAAAGAAGCAGTAAAAAAAGGGTTCTCTGTAGCAACGCACGCCATTGGTCATCAAGCCATCGATTTGACTTTAAAAGTATACAGTGACTTATTTGAATTAGATCCAACGTTAAAACACCGCATAGAACACGTTGGATTTTTGTCAAATGACAACATACAGGACTTTAAGCGAATGAACATGACTGCGGCAATGCAGCCAATTTTCATTTATGAATTGGCAAATAATTTCAAAAATACTTTGACCGATGAATTATTAGAAGTTGTTTATCCCTGCAAAACAGTGTTGGACAACGGCATTAACTTAGCATTATCAACTGATGGCCCTGTGGTAAAGGAAATAAATCCATGGGTAAATATTGAAACGGCAATAACTCGCAAAGCAGCGGATGGCTCTGTTATTGGTGAAAACCAAAAAATAACATTACGCGAAGCCCTGCATAGCTACACTGCGGGTAGTGCCATTGCCGATAATCTTTTTCACATAAAAGGAAGTATCACGCCAGGAAAATACGCAGATTTTATCGTTTTAAGCCAAAATCCTTACGATCTAACTGATGTATCAAGTGTTGAAACGCTAGAAACTTGGGTTGCTGGCCAAATAAAATTTAAAAAATAATTGTATTTTTGAAAATAAAACCAAAAATTCGATTATTATTGTAAATAAATTCACTACATTTATTTTAATATAATAATTTTACAAAAATATAAGAAAATGAATGTACTAGATGATGAATTGGATTTTCAAATTTTAACATTATTGCAAAAGGACGGTAGAATGTCATTTACAGAAATTTCAAAAGAAATAAATGTGGCAGTTAGTACCATAAGACACCACTACATCAATTTGGTTGAAAATGGAACATTGCAAATAATAGGAAGAATCGATCCTAATAAAATTGGGTTCAATGCTTATGCTAGTATTTTAATATCGGTCAAACCTAAAACGTTCATGACTCATGTTCTCGAAGAGTTAACCAAGTTACCCGAAGTGAGTTTTCTGGCCGCGGTTTCTGGAGATTTCGATATCGAAGCAAATGTCATGTGCCAGGATATGGAACATTTAAACGAATTTATTGGTGAAAAAATACATCATTTAGAAGGTATATTCGATACCAAAACAAATATGTACATGAAGATTTACAAAATCGCACAACCCGATTTAGAGTTGGCAAAATTATCAAATAAAAAAAATGAATAATACAGATAAATTATACGAAAGAAGAAAAAAAAGTGTTCCAAACGCTCTTGGAATCTTTAATCCATCAAGTATTCAATCAGCCAAAGGCGCAATAATTATTGATGCCGATGGTAGAGAATTGATTGATTTTGCAGGCGGAATTGGTGTAAATAATGCGGGACATGGTGTACCTGAAATTATTGAAGCCATTCAAAAACAAGCAGAAAAATTCATTCATGCCTCCTTCAATGTATCTGTTTATGAACAATATTTGGACTTAACAGAAAAATTGTGTGAACTTTTTCCTCACGGTGAAAACACTAAAGCGATGCTTACTTTGTCGGGTGCAGAATCGGTAGAAAATGCAATCAAAATAGCGCGTGCTGTTACAGGTAAAGCTGGCGTTCTATGTTTTGATGGTTCTTTTCACGGTCGTACAATGATGGCGATGACCTTGACTTCCAACGTTAAATACAAAGAAGGCGCTGGTCCTTACGCACCTGAAGTTTACCGATTAGAATACCCTTACTACAAGCCTAGCATGAGTGCCAGAATGACGCAGGAAGAGTTCGACGATTTGATGATTATGAAGTTGCATAAAACATTTTCGTCAACAGTTTCGATTAGTCAAACGGCCGCTATCATACTAGAATTGGTTCAAGGCGAAGGTGGTTTTACGGTAGCTTCCAAAAAATATGTTCAATATTTACGTAAATTTTGTACTGAAAATAATATTATCCTAATTTTTGACGAGGTGCAATCAGGTTTCGGACGTACCGGAAAATGGGCAGCTTATGAACATTACGAGGTAACTCCAGATTTGTCGACTTGGGCAAAATCAATGGGAGGCGGAATGCCAATTGGAGCTGTAATCGGCAAACAAGAAATCATGGATGCCATAAAACCAGGACTTATTGGTGGTACCTATTTGGGCGGACCATTAACTTGCGTGGCCTCTCTGGCTAGTATCAATTACATGCAAAAAAACAACATCAATGCCGCCGGTGAAAAAGTAGGTAAAATTGTTTACGATAAATTCAAGCATTGGCAATCTCTATATCCTGAAACCATTACCGATGTTCGTGGACTAGGCGCCATGCTCGCTTTTGAAATTACAAATTCAAAAACAGGAATTCCTGATGGTGTGGCTACAAAATCAATCGTAGACAAATGTTTAGCAAAAGGATTGATCGTGATCACTTCTGGCACATATGGGAATTGTATTCGAATTTTGAGCCCGTTGTTTATTGAAGATGAAATACTGAACAAAGGATTAGCCATATTGGAGGAAACAATAAAAGAAGTTTTGTAATGAGAAAGCAATATATCAACGGAGCATGGTGCGATGCCATAAACGGATCGACATGGGATTTACAAAGCCCGGCGACAGAAGAAATTTTAGACAAAGTTCCTTTTGGGAATGCAGCAGATTGTAAAGTAGCAATCGATGCAGCGGACTCCGCATTCAAAAATTGGAAAAATACTACCCCTTATTTTAGAGCTGAATTTCTAAAAAATGTGGCAGACTACATCCGAAAAAATGCAGAAGCCTTAGCAACTGAGACAGCTTTGGAAACTGGTAAACCCATGTTGGAAGCAAGAGGAGAATGGCAAGTTTCTGCCAATCTTTTTGAGTGGTATGCCGAGGAGGGAAAACGAAGTTATGGTAGAGTAATTCCGTCAAGTCGCATAGACAAACGTTCCATGGTCATTTATCAGCCATTGGGGGTTGTTGGGATTATTACAGCTTGGAATTTTCCTGCGTATAATCCTGCAAGAGCAGTAGCTGCAGCATTGGCTGCTGGCTGTACAGTGGTCATGCGCGGTTCCGAATTTACTCCGCTCACTAGTTTCAATTTGGCAAAAGCCTTACATGAAGCAGGAATCCCAAAAGGAGTATTCAATCTAATCAACAC
>JBOFUD010000472.1:0-7296 GCA_051652385.1 Flavobacterium sp. | reverse complement strand
AAATGCCAAGCCTCAACAATCGCAGGAATATGTTCCGCTGCCCAAGGCAAAGCCAAAGGTCGACCGTTGTTTAAAACCAGAACAATATTTGGATTTACTTTATAAATTTCTTCTAATAATTCCTGTTGAACGCCAGGTAAATCAAGATTCGTTCTACTACGCCCTTCTCCTGATTGAAAACCGTGTTCACCCAAAACCATCACTACCACATCTGCTGTTGCTGCAACTTTTTTAGCCGCTTCAAATCCACTTTTATCGGTAGTATTGAACACTAATTCTGATGTAAAAGTGGCTTTTTCTGTAATCAAATCGGCTCCTTTTTCAAACGTCATTGGATTGCCTTTGTACTGTTGCATTCCTTCCAAAACCGAAACCGCCGTGTTATCATCCGAGGCAATTCTCCAACTTCCCAACGGACTGTTTTTATCATTGGCCAAAGCTCCAATCAAGGCAATTTTTTGACCCGATTTTTTTAGCGGAAGTATCCCCTTTTCGTTTTTTAACAATACAATCGACTTCCTCGCCATATCAAGCACTGCCTCATTGTTGGCTTTGCTACCTAAGGTCGCTTTCTCACGCTTTTCATCACAGTACTTATAAGGGTTATCAAACAAGCCCAATTCAAATTTCACACGCAAAATTCTGCGAACCGCATCGTCTACCAAAGCTTCTTTTACTTTTCCTTCTTTGACCAACTTCACCAATTCGACCACATACAAATGCGATTCCATATCCATATCCGAACCCGCAATCACGGCTTTTGCAGTGGCTTCTGCTCCATCTTTAGCAAAACTGTGCGCCATCATCTCCCGAACCGAAGCCCAATCTGACACCACAAATCCGTCAAATTTCCATTGTCCTTTTAAAATATCCCTTTGCAAAAAATCATTGCCTGTAGCAGGAACGCCATTCAAAATGTTAAATGAATTCATCAACGTACGGACACCCGCTTCTGTCGCCGCTTTAAACGGAGGCAAAACGGTATTGTATAATTTAGAATCGCTAATGTCTACCGTATTGTAATCCCTTCCTGATTCGGCAAAACCGTAGGCCGCAAAATGTTTCGCGCAAGCGGCTATCGTATTCACCTTCAGCAAATCGGCTTTGGTGTCTCCTTGAAAACCAGTCACTCTAGCTTTGGCAATTTTACTTCCCAAATAAGGATCTTCTCCCGCACCTTCCATCACTCGTCCCCAACGCGCATCATTCGATATATCCACATTTGGACCAAATGTCCAGTTGATCCCCACCGCCGATGCTTCGTCTGCTGCCACTTGAGCCGATTTTTTAATTGCTTCCAAATCCCAGCTCGCAGCTTCGGCCAACGGAATCGGACTCAAGGTTTTGTAACCGTGAATCACATCAAATCCTATAATCAACGGAATGCCTAATCGGGTTTCTTCGACGGCTATTTTTTGCACCGCTTTTACTTCCTTCACGCCACGAACGGTAAGCATCGAGCCCACCCATCCTTTGCGCAAATGCTCGTATTTCTTTGCTGCATCGCCTCCTTTGGGCGCTGGTCCCGTTACTTCCCAAAAGCCGTTGTATTGGTTCATTTGGCCCACTTTTTCCTCCAGCGTCATTTGTTGCATCAACAAATCAATTCGTTCTTCAATGGGTTTCGTGGGATCTAAATGTGGTATTTTTTGTGCATTCATACTTCCAGTTATCATCAGGGCAAAAATCCCTGCCGTTACTACTATTTTATTCTTCATACTATGTTTTTTTTCAACCCTTTCAGAGTTCAAAACTCTGAAAGGGTTAAGAGAGGTTTATGAATTAAAAGTTACTCACTTATAAAAGTCGAAGCCGGCAAATTAGCTTGATTAAAAAGTGTAGCTTGATCCGTATTTTTCCAAGCGTAACGCACTTTAGTCGGCGCCTTCACTTTATCCCATTGTACGAGGACCGAATTATTCTTAATCACAGCTGTTGCTTTATAAAACACATTGTCAGCACCCGCAACTTCAAACAAATCGGATTTATTATCCTTAAAATACAAGCCTTCGGCATAGTCAAAAGTGACTAGCACTTTACTTTTTTCCATTTTTATGGCTTTAAACAAAGGACCATTCACCAACTTTTTGTTGGTTTTATAGGTATTCGCCAAAGCCAAATTCCCCAATCGAATCCCCACCGATTTTTTATCCTTTGGATGAATATCATCAATAGAAGAAATATCGCTAGTAACCACTATTCCTGTATTGGGAACTTGTTGGACTACTTTTCGCTGAGCATCGCGAATCACAGCACCACCAAAATGATCTTCTCCATACTTATAAGGAGCAATTTGAACCACATAAAACGGGAACTCATATTGCCACAATTGTCTCCACGAAGTAATCAAAGCCGTAAGGGTTTTATCATAAACTGTTGACCCCACATTGCTTTCTCCTTGGTACCATAAAGCCCCTGCAATTTTGAATTTAGTCAACGGATAAATCATAGCATTAAAGGCACGTCCCGGCTGATGGGGACCATAACTTTCTTCTTTTCTAGTTTTGGCAGCTTCCAACAAAACAGCATCCTTTTGAATCACTTCTTCGGGCATCCAAATCTCCGCTGGCGTTCCTCCCCAATTGGACGAAATCAAACCAATCGGTACATTTTTTAATTCTTCTCGTAAACGCTGCCCAAAAAAATAGCCCACAGCGCTAAAATACTTCATCGTCTCTGGTGTACAAGTAGTCCAGGTACCAGATAAATTATTTTGCGTTGTGGACGCCGTTAATTTGGGGATTGAAAAGAATCTTATGGTGGTATTTGTGGCATTTTTTACTGCTTCATCACCATTGGTTATTCCCCATCCGGCATTCATTTCCATATTTGATTGCCCAGAACAAATCCAAACTTCTCCAATCAAAATATTTTTAAGAACAAGCTCGTTGTACCCTTTTATGGTAATTGTATAAGGCCCTCCTTCTTTGGGTGTTGGAATCATAATTTCCCATTGGGCTTGATTGCTCGCTTTGATTTTGTAAGTTTCGTTGTTCCAACTAGGAGAAATCACGACTTCTTCCTGCGGATTTGCCCAACCCCATACTTTCACCTCAGCATTGCGTTGCAAAACCATATTATCCGAAAAAATATTCGGAAGCGTAACATTGGCGAAGGCTAAACCAACTTGGAAGAAAACGACTAGGGCAAAAAGTCTATTTTTCATATAGTATTTTTTTGAAAAAAGGGAATAATTGATCTACCATTACTTTATCATCGTTAGTATCGGGATGATAGCCACAACCTTTGGGAGACATCGGCTGGAATTCAAACAAGGCTATTGGTTTGTGAGTTTTATCCGTTTCAAAAGCTTGGATCACTTTCTTCAAGCATCTCACCAAAGTCACATTACGATCTCCAGAAACCATAGGGCTGGCCAACAAAACAATTCGGGTATTGGGTGAATGTTTATATACCGTTTTGATGAAATCAATATAATTCGCTACGTATTTTTCTTCATTAAAAGGCAATCTTGGCTTTTTTCCATCACCATCAGAAAGATCATTGGTACCCAAACAAATGCTCACCAAATCCGGCTGAAAAGCAAAATCATATGGTTTGGATTGGTCTTTATTCAAGTATAAATTTTCGTAAACATCAGGCATAATGGCATCTTCCAAATGTTCGTCATTCCAGTTGCGATACATCCCAATTCCAGAAACAGAACTCAACACATAGACGGCATCCAAACGTCTAGAAAGCACTGGTCCGTAGGCCAAATAACCGTTGTGTTGATCGTACCATTCACCCGAACCACAAGGAATCGGATTTGAATCATTACCCATTCCACAAGTAATCGAATCACCTATGAACTCGATTTTCTTTTTCTTTTTGATTTTTGTTTTCGAGGAAATCGCTTGGGCTGTCGTGCCTGCAAATAGCACACTGCCGTTTGCCGCCTCTGTGGCTTTATACACCTCTAATCGATGCCTTTTTTTAGCAGAAGTAACCTGTATTGGAAAAGATTGAGCACTTCCTTTTTCTATTCTCAAACGGCCCAAATACTCACCATCTAATACCACAGATACATAATTATGATGTTCAAAACCATCCACACTTTGAAGCGAAATAGCACAAGTCGAACCAGTAAATTCAAAAGCCACCGAAGCAGCCGAACCAATAAGAAGTACTTGATTATTGTCGAGTGGGGCTACTCGACCTGAAAAAGTATAATCATCAGAGCTTTCTTGTTTTTGTTGCGCCGATACATTCATCGCTAACAACAAAACCAAAGCAAAACATAACTTATATAAAACCATCAATTTTGGAAATTTATTTAACATAGCTACAAATTTAAAGGGATAGTTTAGTAAATTTAGATACTATTATTTCATTTTCTAAACAAATACTAGCAAATGAGCTTGTACTATTTACATTCTTAAATTTACCTTCCCATGATATACACAGCGCATATAAAAATATCCATCCAAAAAGTAAAGCCACAAAAAAACCACCCCTTTTGGAGTGGTACTTGTATGCTCGGTAAAAAATACTAAATTTTTGCTGCAGCCGCAACAACACTCCCCTTAATAGTTAGCACTTTTGGAGTTGCTTCTGCATTAGAAGTCACGGTAACTGTTTTGGTAAAAGCACCCATGGCTGCGGCATTGTAGGTCGCAGTCACTGTTCCAGATTTCCCAGGAGCGATTGGAGTTTTGGTATAATTGGTAGCGGTACAACCACAAGAACCTTGCACATTAGTCAAAATCACAGGAGTTTTTCCAGTGTTTTTAAATTCAAAAACAATTGGTTTTGGAGTACCTTGAGGAATAGATCCTACATCAATTGTTGCTGATTTCCACTCCAAAACACTGGCATAGTTAGCCGCTTTGGCAAGCATTGTTTGAACTGGAGTACTAGTCGAGAACGACATTAATCCGAAAGTCACTGCTAGCAACGAGATTTTTAACATTTTCATACTTTCTAAATTTATTGGTGATTGATATTCGTTTTGTAATGTATCAAAGATAATAACTCTGTTGATAATCTTTGCTAAACAAGTTAAAAAATGATGTACTAAAACTCACAAAAATATACTATGAGTTGAAGTAATTTTTTCTGGAAATTAAAAAAACTGGGGCTACTTTATGGAGGAGAATCGGGCTATTATTACTACTCTCAAAAAAATTAGTTTTCAAAAGCAAGAATGTTCAATGTGTAAGTTTCAAATTTTCAGAAGTATACTAGTAATTATTCAATATTTTTTTAGAAATTTGATACGCAACGACCTACAATCTCCAAGATAATGTCAGATGTTAAAAAAATTTTATTTTTTATCGTAGCGATACAAATGCTATCGTACTGCGAAACAGCAACCGCGCAGCCTTCTGGCAATCGCGAAATCTCACCTTTTACAAATTTACAAAAAGGGTTAGCTTTTATAGGCATTACCGGTGGCGCGAATACCAGAACAAGTCAGAACGAAAATATCCTCATAACCAACATTATCGACAAACAAAAAGACGGCTTTAATATTCAAGCCAACGGCGGTTATTTTTTAAGTAAATCATTCGCTATCGGTACTTCTGTAAAGTACGATTGGGCGAAAATTAATCAAATTTTGGAAGACACAGATGGTGTACAAACCTTTATTAAGGAGGCAAGCAGCAGCCTTGGCGGCAATTTTTTTATAAAAAACTATATTCCGATTACACCAAATGGCAGGTTTAACCTTTTTAATGTAGTAAGCTTAGGAATGACCAAAGAAAACAAGGTAACCGAAAAAACAACCAATACCATTTTAGACCGTTATTACTCCATTACCAATAACTACAATTTGGGAATTAATCCCGGCATCCAAGTATTTATCATCAAAGGTTTTGCTACGGAAGTAGGAGTGAATTTGGCCGGGCTATCCAACACCTACAAAAAAACGACGGTAAATCAGGTGGAAGATACCGTAATCAAAAGTACTGACTTAGATCTAAAATTAAATATTTTATCTCTCAACATAAGCTTTTTCTATTTCTTTAAATCTTAAAGCTATGAAAACAAAAGTCCTTCTTATACTGCTACTCTCCATTGTTGTTTCAAATTGTGTTTCTGAAGATTATTTCGGACTTTCCGATCAAAAAAAAATTGTGTCTTTTGAGCTCGAGAGTCAAGTAGGAAATGCAATTATTAATGAAACAACAAAAACGATTTCGATCACTATTTCGGCAGCTGCCACCATCAAACAATTACAACCTAAAGTCATTCAGCTCTCGACCTTTGCCACCATCAGCCCCACTCTAAATGACGTCTTGGATTTCAGCATTCCTCAAAAATACTTGGTAAAAGCAGAAGATGGAAGTACCGCAACCTACACTGTCATAGCAAAACAAGAGGGAAGCGAACCACAACTAGAAAACAGCAGTTTTGATGAATGGTACAAGACCCCTAAAAATTATTATGAACCGGGAAAAGACGCGAACTCGATTTGGGCAAGCGGAAATGCGGGCGCTACAACGCTAGGAAACGCGAATGTGACTCCATTTACCATTAGCGGAACCAACCTCGCTGCCAAAATGGTAACGCAAGACATGGGCAGTTTAGCCGGCCTAGTAAACCAAAGAATGGCCGCAGGATCTCTGTTTACTGGTACATTTCAACTGGACTTATCCAACCCTATTAATTCGGCAAAATTTGGAATCCCATTTGCGGCACGTCCGAAAAAATTCACTGTTGAATATGCTTACAATCCAGGAATTCCTTATTTAAACAGAAAAGGACAAACGCAAATCACAAAAGACGCCTGTGATATTTATGTTTTATTGGAAAATAGAAACGGCACAGCACCCAAAAGAGTGGCTACAGGCTGGTTTCGATCTGAAGAAAAAGCTATCGATGCCTTCAAAACCATCACTATCGACCTCACTTATGGCGAATTGAACGCTTCTTTTCAGGACTACGCAAAACCAAAAAATGGCCTTTATGCGAACTCCAATGAAGCCGTAACGCATATTTCAGTCGTTTTTTCCTCCAGTTTTAATGGAGATCAACTAGAAGGGGGCACCAATAGCACGTTATGGGTCAATAATTTCAAGCTAATTTATTGATATAAAAAAACGCAGCAATCAAAATCCTTGCTCCGTTTTTTTTGAACAAACTTTTACAATAGTAATCTTTTAAAAAAAAATATTACAACGGAATATTCCCGTGTTTTCTAGTCGGACGATTGACTACTTTTCCCTCAAGCATACTAAAAGCTTTTAATAATTTTCTGCGCGTATCTTCGGGCAAGATAATCTCATCGATAAAGCCACGTTGTGCTGCGGTATAAGGATTAGCAAACAAATTCGCATATTGAGCTTCTTT
>JBOFUD010000471.1:0-1967 GCA_051652385.1 Flavobacterium sp. | reverse complement strand
AAGCTTTTGAAATTGCTTTGGCGGGAGTTAGAATGTTATAAGCCAATGTTAGGTAAACGATAAATGCTGATCCATCCAAGGTTTTGTCTACTAAGACTAAATTTCCTCCGTACCAAAGTAAGGTGGCAATGGTGGTGATGCCCATAAATTCGCTTAACGGCGAAGCTAAATTGTTTTTGTTTCCGATACTGTTTGATAAATTTAATAATCGAGTAATAGAGTCATTGAATCTGTTTTTGAAAGTGCTTTCGGCATTGTAGCTTTTTACTACTTTAAGTCCGCTTAAACTTTCTTCTACAATGGAGATGAGTAGGCCACTTTCATTTTGAGCATTCAGGGATTGTGCTTTTAAGTTTTTTCCTATTTTCGAAATTACAAATCCAGAAATTGGAATAAAAACCAGTACAAATAGCGTTAGTTTTGGGCTAATTACAAACATGGTTGCTAGTGCAAAAACAATTGTTAGTGGCTCTTTTACCACCAATTCTAAGATGGAAAAAAAAGAATTTTGAACCTCGTTAACGTCGCCCAACATTCTTGCCATTACATCTCCTTTTCTTTTTTCAGAATAATACGAGATAGGTAATTCGATTATTTTGTCGAACATCTTTTTTCGTAAATCTCTTAAAACACCATTTTTAAGGTGCATGATGTGGAAAGATGCTAAATAGTTAAAGATATTTTTTAATAAAAAAGTCGTAATTACTAAAGAAACTACTAGTAATAATGCAAATTGCGGTCCACCATCTTTTGTTAGGATTGAAATTTGGTAATACAAAAATTCTTTTCCAAAGCTCATTATATTTGTTATTCCTGCATAGACGGGCTCTTTTTCGATGTGTTTTGTTTTCCCGAAAAGCACCTCAAGCATGGGGAGCAAAGTAAGCATTGAAATGGTACTGAATAAGGCATACAAAACATTATAAATCACGTTCCAAACAATGTGTGATTGATAAGGTTTTGTATACGGTATTAATTTTAATAAATTTTTATCCATTAGTTCAATTGCATTGCTGCAATAATATTTTTGATTTTATCGTCTAAAATAGTTTCAACTGCTGTAAAATGAGCAACGTCGTCTAGCGTTGTATTTACGCTTATATAGAACTTGATTTTTGGTTCAGTTCCACTTGGTCTCGCGCAAATTTTTGAACCGTCTTCCGTGTAATATATTAATACATTTGATTTTGGAATATTCATGGTTGATTCCTCGCCAGATAAAAGATTTTTGGCAATTGACGATTGGTAATCTTCGACCATGATCACACGTTGACCGTTGATTTCTTTTACTGGATTTTCGCGCAAATCAATCATCATTTGAGTAATGGCTTGTAGGCCATCCATGCCTTTTTTGGTCAAGGAAACTAGATGTTCTTTGTAAAAGCCGTGATTAACGTAAAGTTGTATCAGCTCTTTGTAAACAGAGCTTCCTTTGGCTTTGGCTTGAGCAGCAAGTTCGCAAATTAATAATGTAGCAGCTACAGCGTCTTTGTCTCTTACGGCATCGCCAACCATGAAACCAAAACTTTCTTCACCACCACCGATAAACTCTAATTCAGGGAAATCTTTGATCATTTTGGCAATCCATTTGAATCCTGTTAGCCCAACTTTGCATTCCACTTCATAAGCAGTAGCTAATTCCATCATCATTGGAGTTGAAACAATAGTGGATCCTACAAATTGTTTGCCATTGATTTTTCCGGCTTGTTTCCATTTTTCTAACAAAAAGGCGGTCATCAAAATCATCGTTTGATTTCCGTTTAGTAATACCATTTCGCCTTCATTATTTCGAACGGCAACACCCAAACGATCACAATCGGGGTCGGTCCCGACTACAATATCAGCTTGGGTTTTTTCAGCCAAAGCCAAAGCCATAGTTAATGCTTCTGGTTCCTCAGGATTAGGAGATTTTACAGTTGGGAAATCACCATCAGGAACGGCTTGCTCTTCTACAATATGAACGTTGG
>JBOFUD010000470.1:0-7229 GCA_051652385.1 Flavobacterium sp. | reverse complement strand
GAAAAAATACGCTCTTTGGCTCTGGCTTTTTCTTCATCACGACGCGCACCACCGATACAAGCATCAAATTTGAATTCTTCGATCGCATCTAATAAAGTAGTGGTTTGCAAACTGTTTCTGCTGGAGTATTTCCCGGATTCTTCTATTACTTTACCTTCATCAATAGCATCTTGTACATTTCGAACAATTAATTCTAAGCCTAATTCGGCTACCAATTTATCTCTAAATTCTATGGTTTCCGGGAAATTATGACCTGTATCAACGTGCAATAACGGAAAAGGAATTTTGGCAGGATAAAAAGCTTTTTGTGCCAAACGCACCAAAGTAATGGAGTCTTTCCCGCCTGAAAAAAGCAAAACAGGTTTGTCAAATTGAGCAATTACTTCTCTGAATATGTAAATGGCTTCGCTTTCTAAAGCATTTGTTTTTAATACTGAACTCATTATTTTTAGTTTAAGAGTTTAAAGTTTAAAGTGTAAGGTTGTTGTGACCTCGACTAAAATCTTTCCACTATTATTGTTTTTTCTATTCTCTTTATTCTATTTTCTAAAATCTGCCTTCTATTTCTGGTGTAACCCACATTCTTTATGACTGGATTCCCAAGACCATCTTCCGGCTCTAACATCTTCACCTTCGGCTATGGCTCTCGTGCAAGGGGCGCATCCTATGCTTATAAATCCTTTTTTGTGTAAGGTGTTTTCAGGGACATTGTTGTCGTCAATATATTTTTGAACCTCAGCCAAACTCCACTTCAACAACGGATTAAACTTGATAATATCAAAATGGGCGTCATATTCAAAAAAAGCCATATCACTCCTGTTTTCGGACTGTTCTGCTCTTAAACCCGTTATCCAAATTTTGTGACCAGCTAAAGCTTTTTTCAACGGCACAACCTTCCGAATAAAACAGCACTCTTTTCTGTTCTCTACCGATTCATAGAAACTGTTAGGCCCTTTGCTGTTTAACAAATTTTCGACCTGAATTGTTTCTGGGAAAAATGTTTGAATTCCAACTTTATATTTCTTGATTGTTTTATGAGAAACATCATACGTTTCTTGAAATAATCTTCCAGTATCGAGTGTAAATATCTTTATTGCTAACTTATTTTTAGCAATTAATGCCGTTACTACCTGATCTTCTTGTCCGAAAGAAGTCGAAAAAATCACTTTCTCTTGAAATTCAGTTGCCAAAAAAGCTAGAGTTTCTTCCGTAGAAAGGTTTTCGGTTTTCGCTATTAGTTCCTGGGTTACTGCAATGCTCATAATCATTCTTTTAATTAAAATCTATTACCCTATCGGTTTTGTAGATTATTAAGCAAAATTAGTATAAATATTTAAAAATCAAAATTTATTTTTCAAAAAAGAAAGCTTTACCTCTTCTACACTGTTGTAAAACCAGAACTCATACTGTGTTTACTTATTCAGTATAAAAAAATCATTTTTTAAATTCAGATATTTGGAAAAAAGTTTAAAATCAAACAAAAAGCAAAGTCCATCCTAAAAAAATAAGCAGTTTGCAGACCTAAAATATTTATAGTTTAAGAAAACATGCCCAAAACCGTTTCCTTAACTTTTTTATTACCAAGCAAGTAAACAAGTCACAAATCTCAAAGAAAACAAGTTATTTATAAAGTTATTACGTAAATTTGCAAAAAATTTCAACATACAAAAAGACGATAAATGAGTACAGCAACTACGCCTTATGTGGCTTATAAAGTGAAAGACATTTCCTTGGCAGCTTGGGGAAGAAAAGAAATTGAACTAGCCGAAGCAGAAATGCCAGGTTTAATGGCGCTTCGTGCAGAATACAAAGACGAACAACCTTTGAAAGGCGCTCGTATTGCAGGATGTTTGCATATGACGATTCAAACAGCCGTTTTGATCGAAACTTTAATTGCTCTTGGTGCTGAAGTAACTTGGAGTTCTTGTAATATTTTTTCTACTCAAGATCAAGCGGCAGCGGCTATTGCTGCAGCTGGAATTCAGGTGTATGCTTGGAAAGGATTGAACGAAGTAGATTTTGACTGGTGTATCGAGCAAACCCTGTTTTTTGGTGAGGACAAACAACCCTTAAACATGATTTTGGACGATGGTGGAGATTTGACCAACATGGTGATTGATCGTTACCCAGAATTAGTAGCCGGAATCAAAGGTTTATCCGAGGAAACCACTACTGGAGTTCACAGATTGTACGAGAGAGTAAAAGCAGGAACTTTGCCGATGCCAGCAATCAACGTGAATGACTCAGTTACTAAATCAAAATTTGATAACAAATACGGTTGTAAAGAATCGGCTGTAGATGCAGTGCGTCGTGCTACCGATATTATGTTGGCCGGAAAAAGAGTAATCGTTTGTGGATACGGTGATGTGGGCAAAGGAACCGCTGCTTCTTTTAGAGGTGCTGGATCTATCGTAACGGTTACTGAAATTGACCCAATTTGTGCGCTGCAAGCTGCAATGGACGGTTTTGAAGTTAAAAAATTAGACACTGTAGTTGGAAATGCTGATATCATCATTACAACAACTGGAAATAAAGACATCGTTTTGGGCTCTCATTTCGAACAAATGAAAGACAAAACTATCGTTTGTAACATCGGACATTTTGATAACGAAATTGATATGGCTTGGTTAAACCAAAACCACGGTGCTTCTAAAATCGAAATCAAACCACAAGTTGATAAATATACGATCGCTGGAAAAGACATCCTTATCCTTGCCGAAGGTCGTTTGGTAAATCTTGGTTGCGCTACCGGTCACCCAAGTTTTGTAATGAGTAACTCCTTTACCAACCAAACTTTGGCTCAGATCGAATTATGGAAAAACAGCGCCGCTTACAACAACGACGTATATATGTTACCAAAACATTTAGATGAAAAAGTAGCGATGTTGCACTTAGCAAAATTAGGTGTTGAATTGGAAACTTTACGTCCTGATCAAGCAGAGTATATTGGTGTAACGGTTGAAGGCCCATTTAAGCCCGAATATTACAGATATTAGTAATTAGTCCTTAGTGATTAGTAAATAGCTAACAAACCCTTACAGTAATGTGAGGGTTTGTTGTTTTATGGCGTGACCCTTCGTAAAAACTACGGGTCGGGCTATCCGTTCCAATCTTTTATTCCGCTACGCTACATAAAAGGATTTCTACTGCTATCCCTCACGCAAAAAAACATCAAAAAGATATTATATTAAAATATCAAACTAAATAAGCTAATTTTAATATTTTAAATACATTGCATTACTATTTCACAAAACAAACACTACAACTATGAAAACACTTATTCAAGTATTAATACTGTTTTTCATTCATAAAAGCTATACACAGGAAACCGATCGTTCTAATTATCAAAAACAATTGTATGAAACAGGAATTCGTACAGTAAAAAATCACGACACGTTAGAGGCAATTCGGACATTCAAAATTTGTCAAAACATACACCCTGATAATAAAATTGGCATTTCTTCTAAGCAAAAAGCAGATTCATTAAAATCTATTTTAAGAAAAGACAAAATCAAAACCTTAATCGGTAACTGGAAATGGATACCACAAGATGGAAATTGGGCCATACCGGAAAATGATTTAAGAGGAAAAATGATAACAATAAACAATGAAGAAATTCAATTTTTTGAACTCTATAAATCTTCAAAAGAATGGAAATTAGTGAACGTCGAAAAACTTATTTTTTCCGAAAACCCTGAATCTTTTTCTTATACAGATATAATCTATTCTAACAATGAAGTATGGGAGTATAACATAGATACAAGTACCGGAGAATTAACAGCTTTTTATATCGGAGAAAAAATAGAAAACAATTACACAATGTTGGTTTGTGGAAATCCACGTTTAATTTATTTCAAACTACTTTAATTATAAGTAAAAATTAATATTAAATATTTCACTACCTAAACTACATAATCAATCGCACGCCGCCCAAGTCAGAAACTCTAAACGAGAAGCGATCTCCAGGCGATCCAATAAACATGAAGTTCTTTGGGATTCCCCACTTCAAAGACAATTCATTGATTATTTCTGGACCAAAAACACCTTCAATCTCAATAAATTCGATATGAATTTCTGGATAAGCTCGATCTAAAACTTCCAAATCCTTGATTAACAATTCATTTGATATAGCATTATTTTTAATATTTACGATTTTTAATTTTCTGGTCGACTCGTTATCCTGAACATATTGCATGACTTTATTTAATATTGCAACATCATCACCCTTAGTAAAAAAAACAAATTCCTGTGAATTGAGTTTACTATACAAATGAATTAAGTATCGATTACTCAAAACAACAGCTTTCCGCAAAGGCTTGTAAAAATACTCTAAGGCATCAATGCTTAATTTAATTAAAAAAGAACGGCTTAACATAATGCTTACCAACAAAAACGCAGGAACTAAATAACTGATGAAGGTATAAAAGGAATGCGTGTTGAGTGAAATATTTCCAAAAAAAGCAGAGATAATAAAAGCAACCGCCACAACTACAGAAATCCCGCTGGCTCTTTCCGGCCGTGGTAGCTTACTCCTTTCTATTTTTAGCAACAAATTGCCTATACCAAACAAAGCCATTACGGCTAAAAATGAAAAAGTATACACTCCAGCTAAAGATTCTAAATTCCCCTTGGTCACTACTAAAACTGAGACACATAAAATCAAGAAACCTATAATAATGCGATAATTGGCTCCATTTTTATTTTGTTTCAAAAAATAATTGGGTAGTACACGATCTAAAGTCATCCGATTCAACAACCCCGAAACACCAACAAAAGATGTTAAAACTGCCCCACACAAAACTAAAACAGCATCTACAGAAATCAAAATAGCCAACCAAGCCCCACCAGTAGTTTGACCAAGATACGCCAACAATGACTCTTTGTGCGCTCCTACTTCTGCCAAAGGAATAATACAAATTAAAAGCAAAGCCAGAACTGGATTAAAAAAACTGACGATGGCCCACATATTGCGAAGTGTTTTTCGAAAAACACCCGCTTCTTGCTCCTCGACAAAATTTGAAGAACTTTCAAAACCAGATATCCCTAACATCGCAGCAGAAAAACCAAAAAACAAGGCAGTAAAAAACCCACCAGACTGTGTAGGTATTGCCCAATTAATATGAAAAGTAGCTAAACCGTTCGTACAGACATACCAAACAGACACCACCACCAATAGCGCCAAACTTAACAAATGAATTACAAATATCACCACTGCTACAAATGCTGACTCACCAATTCCCATAACGGCAAGTCCTGTAAAAGCCAATAACACCAAAACAGTGGCTATGGTAACATTTAAATTAGCAAAGATCCCATTCAAATAATGCATCGCTTCAATAGATGAAATCACTGCGGTGGCCATGTATGAAAGCACTGTGAGAGTTGCAGCCAATGAGGCTAACCTTTTGGTAGAAGTGTTGAGCAAAACGTTGTAAGCACCCCCATTTAATGGAATTGCACCTACAACTTCGCCATAAATTTTTCGAAACAAGAACAAAACAATGGCCACTACCAATAAAGAAATCCATGCAAATTGTCCTGCATACATAATCGTTAATGCCGAAACATATAAACACGAAGAGCTAATATCGTTTCCACAAATAGCTGTAGCCTGCAATTCGTTCAATTTTTTATGGATGGATCGAGTCATTTCTATTTTTTTACGTTTGAAATTCTACCAAATAATAAATTTACATGGAATTTTTTGAACTACTAAAGATCTGCGTCAATTTTAATAAAAATAAAACATTTAGAGGATCAGCAAAGAAAACCTTCGTGCCATATAAATCTCAATTTACTGTTAATCTGATGATTATCTTTTATACAAAAGTAGAACCTTCCCTTTTTTTTACTATTTAAAAAAGAAAAAACTTATATTTATACTTCGAAAATAAAAGCAAAACAACCCACCAGACTCCTTATGAAAGCTATCCATCAATCAAATCGCATTTTGTATATTCTTAAAAAAAACCCACTTTTTCTATGGGTAATTTTGACTTTAACTTTCGCGAACAACAGCAATGTACTGTATAGTCAAGAGAGAAAACCAAAAATCGCCTTGGTCCTTAGCGGCGGGGGCGCAAAAGGAATTGCTCATATTCCGGTACTTCAAGCCTTAGATTCACTTGGTATTGTTCCGGATTTGATTATTGGCACAAGTATGGGAAGTATTGTGGGAGGACTCTACGCAATGGGTTATTCAGGCGATAGTATTGCGAAAATCACGAATTCTGCAAAATGGGATGAATTACTTGGTGGCAAAGTCTCTTTGAATAACGTGAGTGTCGAAGAAATGGGAGAATTCAGTAAATACCTAATCGATATTGATGTAAAAAAATACAAACCCATCATAAAATCCTCACTTATAAACGACCAAAATCTAAGAGAATTCTTATCAGTAATCACCTATCCCGCTTTTAAAATCAATGACTTTGATAAATTGCCCATTCCATATCGAGCTATAGCTACCGATATTGTAAATGGAAAATTAGTTGTTTTAGACGAAGGTTCTATGGGACTAGCTATGCGCGCGAGTATGTCTATTCCAGGAGTATTTAAACCCGTTCCCTACAAAAACACAGTACTTGTAGATGGAGGAATAATAGATAATTTCCCTACAGATATTGCGAAATCTCTCGGAGCAGACTTCATTATAGGAAGCGATGTAGGGGATCAAAAAGTAACAACCGAGCAATTAGATAATTTATCAACGCTGATTTTTCAGACTTCCATGCTTATTAGCAATCTCAAAAACGATAGCAATAAAAAATTATGTGATATTTTACTAAGCCACTATCCCAATCTAACCTATTCGACAGCAGATTTTGGCGCAAGTAATGCAATTTACAAGGAAGGAAAAATCGCAACCAAACAAAATTTACCCGCTTTAATTGCACTTGCAAAGAAACTAGAAATCTATGCACCCAAGAAAATTACCCTACCAAAAATTGATCACGAATTTGATCTAGACTCGATTATCTACAACAACTTCAGCGCACCCAATCTAGATTTAGTAATTCAACGAACTAATTTAAAGCCCGGAGAAACCTACTCTATAAACGATATTGTGAACGGAGTAAAAAGAGCAATGGGAACTAATTTATTTAATCAGATTAACTACGACACCTATTCAAAAAACAATAAAACTATCTTAGAAATGAATGCCTCTGAGTTTTATAAAAACCAAATAAAAGCATCCTTACATTTCGATACTTTCAGAGGTTTTGGCG
>JBOFUD010000469.1:0-1526 GCA_051652385.1 Flavobacterium sp. | reverse complement strand
AGAAAGTTGAGCTAATTGTACTGCCCGAAATGTTTACCTCGGGTTTTACTATGCATCCTGATTTGGTAGCCGAAACCATGCAAGGCGAAACGATGGTTTGGTTGCAACAGTTGGCTAAAGCAAAAAATGCTGCCATCACTGGAAGTTTGGTTATAGCCGAGAGTGGAAATTTCTATAACCGATTGGTATTTGTTTTTCCTTCGGGAGAAGTGCGATTTTATGACAAAAGACATTTGTTTACCTTAGCAGGCGAAGATAAAGTCTATACTGCTGGAAAAGAAAAATTGATTATTGATTATCTCGGTTGGAAAATTTGTCCCCTGATTTGCTATGATTTGCGTTTTCCTGTTTTTGCACGAAATACAGAGCATTACGAGATATTGCTTTACGTAGCTAATTGGCCCGATACGCGAATTAATGCTTGGGATGCCTTGCTAAAAGCTAGGGCGATTGAAAACTTGTGTTACACTATTGGTGCAAATAGGGTTGGTGTTGATGTTAATCATCATTCTTACAACGGACATTCACAAGTGCAAGATTATTTGGGTCGAGCTATTGTAATGCCACAAGAATCTGACGGTGTTTTTATAGCCTCTTTAGATAAAAGTGCACTATTAGATACCAGACAAAAACTAGGTTTCTTGAACGACAAAGATGATTTTGAATTAAAACCCTGATTTTTTTGCCGGTTTCTTATCTGTTTCCTTAAATTTCGATTCAGGTGTGTATGGAATGCTCAAGTCAAATATTTGATCCACTTCCCAATTAGCTCGGACGTCTACCAGTTTTGAAAAATAAAGTACCTCTTCGGCCTGTTTTTTTTCTAAAAAATTACCGGGATCGTATTTTTTATTTTTGTTATCGTCGTAAATAGCGCGCAGTGTATAGGTAGCAGGGTCTAAGAAGTTAAAAACGACTTTATTGTCTTTGTTGGTGTACTCCGTTGCTACTACTTCTCCCTTGTCGTTGGTCAAGTCAATAATAATGGGATATCGCTTTGCGTTGGTAATGTTGATGGTTAAATTCCCATAATCACTTTCACTTCGGGTTTCTAATTTATAGGTTAAGGTATCGTTCGATTTTTCATAAAAATCGGTCAATGCGCCAGGTAATAACTGAATTTGATATTTTTCGGAGGTTGCTTTTTTGAATTCTAAAACTAACTTTTGGTTAAAATCATCGTAAATGGGTGTAATGTCAAGTGTGTTTTTTTTACTGTCGATTAGAACGATTTTTGTTCGGTCCACTTTAGTTAGCGGAGTAGTAGTTTCCAACGCGAATTGGTCTCTCATGTTTAAAATACCGCTTTGAAGGGCGCTGATGCTCAGAGTGTCTTTTTTTTGATTTTTGATTTTCAGATTAAAATCATTTTGATAAGCCTCTTTTTTGACATTTAATTGCAGTGAATCTGTTTTTATTGGTTTATACCAAACTTGAAGCGAGTCTTTTTTAGGAAACTGTGTAATGATAGTTTCAAGGATTTCGGTGTTGTTTTTCAGGATTACTTTGGGTTTAGATTTCGAAAA
>JBOFUD010000468.1:0-8796 GCA_051652385.1 Flavobacterium sp. | reverse complement strand
TTTTCTAAGTTGTTTACTTTTCTCGTGGCAACTTTTGTAGCTTCTTCTTTCGAATTATGAAAAGGAGGATTGCAAATCGTAAAAGCGAATTTGTCCTCAGTTTCCATGATGTTTTTGAAAATAAAACGAGACTCCGTTTGTAATTGTAAGCTGATAGCTTCGATTAGTTTTGGATTTTTCTCGATTATTTTTTTACAATTTTGTATTGCTTTTTCGTCGATATCGGTTCCCACAAAACTCCATCCATATTCAGAATTTCCTAAAATGGGATAGACACAATTAGCACCAACTCCAATATCTAATCCCTGAACAGTTTCCCCTTTAGGGATGATGCCATTATTACTTTGGGCCAATAAATCTGCTAGGTAATGAATGTAGTCAACACGCCCAGGAATTGGAGGGCAAAGAAAGTCATGCGGAATATCCCAGTCTTGCATGTCGTAATAGGCAAGCAATAGTGCTTTGTTTAGTGCTTTTACTGCTTCGGGACTGCTAAAATCTAATGTTTGTATTTGGTGTTCATTGACGCCAACAAAAGTTTGCAACTCCGGAAGGACTTCCATTAAGTGGTCAAAATCGTATCCTAAACGGTGTTGGTTTCTTGGATGTAAATTGTGTTTTTCGGTCGGTTTTTTCGGTTTCATTTTCTGAATTTCGGTGCAAAGATACGCATTCCTTTGTTGTAAACTAATCCATGCATTCCATCAATAATAAATCACCCGCACTATGTTCAATAGTTACTAAGCCATCGGTTGCTACTGCGTTACTGCTGCCGGTTCTGTAGCCAATGGTTAGCGTGTCGTTGGTCAATGGGTACACTAAATTTCGAGAATGAATGCCGTTTACCACGCCAATTGGGATTAACGAAATTGGGGTTCCGGCGGTGTACCATTTTTCGAATGTAGTGGGCAACAAGAATATTTTGGAGTGATCGTCTAAAATAACAATTTTGATTAAATCGCGGTACCGAACAATGTTAGTAAGATTGGTAATGGTATGGTCGGCTCTTCTTCCGGTGGCCCAAACGATATTAACCGCTGGGATTTTGCGCTCAATGAGGTAATCCAATGCTTTTTCTAAATCGGTTTTGTTTTGATCTGGCGTATGAACAATTTCTAGGGGATATTGTTCAGTTTTATATTTTTCAGGATTAAAATCACGATCAAAATCACCCAATAAAACATCAATTTTAATACCTAAGGGCAGCACTCGCTCTATAGCTGAGTCTAGTACGACAACAAGTGGTGACCATTCTAACAATTGCCCCAATAAATCGGGTTGACACGAAGCACCATTGGCAATGATTAAAGCCGGTTCTTGGTCGTCGCGAACGATATGATGTGAGGACATTAGATTTTAGATTGAAGATTAACGAATCTTTTTTTGTTGTTTTGGCCGCAGGATCTTACCTTATTTATTCAACGGTGTACTCTCGCATATCGATCTCGCTCAAGGCAAAATACCCCAGCGGATAGTTCGCTTTTTCGGTTGTGTTTACAATGTTTCCACGAACCGTAGCGGGAGGAGATTGAAATGGACCGCCTCCGTTATTTCCAGCAATGCTCACTAAAATACTCATATAATTATAGTATGATTTGGAGATGCCATAATGGGTTATTTTCACGGTGTCTCCTTTTTTAAGTTCATCGTTTTGGGAGATACTAAAAAATTCGTTCCCATCAAAAAATTCGTCACGGTCAACATATAGATTCGATTTTACTTGATTGGAATACGCAAATTTATACAAATAATAGTTTGGAGTCGAAGCGGGATCCTTATAATATGATTTTATTTCAATTTCATCTCCGGAAAATCCGGTGTCATTTTTTTGTTCAATTCTTGTAATGCTTGCAACGGGCTGCATGATTTCAGTGGCGGTATAGGTTTGTCCTTTGCTTATGATTGTTAGGGTGTACGTTTCATTGATAACTGGAACGAAATTGTTACAAATGTATTCGCCTGAATTTTGCTTTTCGACAAAGTCAAAAACGACATTGGATCTGTTGGTTACTTTTACGGATGCACCACTCACTACAGGTATCACATTGCTAAAATAGTCAGTTGTTGTGGTAAGTTTAATGGTTTGCTGATTGCCTTTGGTACCTTTTTGCCAGTTGATAGCTCCTTGAATTACTAATTTTGGCGGAGCCGTATTCAAGTTTACATCGATCACATCTTCACAACTTATCAAAAAAACAGAAAGTATAAAAACTATAAATAGGGAGAACTTTTGCATGATGCTTAAAATTTAAAATTATAACTAACCGCAGGAACCATTCCGAATATAGAAGTGCGTACTGCTTCATTTAAACCCGTATCTATATTTTGTCGGAAGTTGATTGAGGCTGCATTTCTTCGATTGTAAAGATTGTAAATACTAAATACCCATTCGGTTTTGTAGTTTCTGTTGTTGTTTTTTCTTGGTGTCAAAGTGGCTGCAATATCCAGATGGTGATAGGCGGGTAGGCGATTTGCGTTTCGTAAACCGTAGCTTGGCACAATAATATCTTCGTATTCATATTGTCCTTCGGGATAGGTAACCGGTTGGCCGCTTTGCAAAGAAAAATTAGCGCCAAAAGTCCATTTTTCATTTAAAGTATACGAACTAGTAACGGCTAAATTATGGAGTTTGTCATAGACAGAATTGTACCATTGTCCATTGTTAATTCCGGTTTCAAGTGCATTTCTTCCGGGTGTTCGTTGTTCTGATTTTGAAAGCGTGTAAGCAATCCAGCCGTTCAGTTTGCCTTCGTTTTTCTTTACTAAAATCTCTAAACCATAAGCGCGCATTTGGCCATTGAGCACCACTTGCTCTAAGGCTCTGTTGGCGATTAATTCGGCGCCATCAATATAATCGATACGGTTTTTTATCTTTTTGTAATAGGTTTCAACTTCCAAAGAATACATGCCTTCATTAAAATTTCTAAAATATCCTAGAGCGACCTGATCTGCTAATTGTGGCTTGATGAAGTTGTCGCTTGGTGTCCAAACATCGAGCGGAGTAGGTGAGGACGTATTCGAAACCAATTGCAAATATTGCACCATTCTATTATAACTTGCTTTGATGGATTGGTTGTCATTCAATTGAAAAGAGGTAGAAAAACGAGGTTCAAAATTATCAAAACTTTGAATCACGTCATTGCTTCTGTAGTATTTAGTGTTAATGGGTGTGGCTTTTTCGTACAATTGCAATTGACTATCAAAAAGTACGGGATTATTGTCGCTGTAGATGTTAACGGTCGATGGGCCAAGACGATAAAACAAGCTGTAGCGCAACCCGTACGAAAGACTTAGTTTTTTGGTTAAATCATGATCGGCACTGATGTAGAGTGCGGGTTCTAATGCATATTTTTTATCCAATTGATCCGGATTTATTCCTGAATTCTCATCGGATGGGATAATGGTGCCTGGGTTAAAATCATAATAAATGGCATTCACCCCATAGTTAAGTTTAAAAGAATCGGATACATAATTCTTGAAATCGTATTTGATGTTGTAGTTTTTAATTCCCGAATCCCATTTGAAACCAACAAAGTCCAACTTCAAGCCATAGTAATAATCGCTATAAATGAGCGAAAGATTGGAGAATAATTTATCTGAATACAGATGATTCCATCTTAAATTCAACGTAGAGTTTCCGTAAATATTGGTTAGTTGTTGGCTTAAACTAAATACGTCACGGCCAAAATATCCAGAAAAATACAGGTTATCATTGTCGGTTAGTTTATAACTTAATTTTGCATTCAAATCATAAAAATAAGCCGTATTGTCTTTTTGTTCTGGAGATAGTTTTAAAAACAAATGTGCATACGAACCACGGCCACCAATCAAAAACGAGCCTTTGTCTTTTACTAAAGGTCCTTCGGCTAATAACCGACTTGAAATTAACCCGATACCGCCATTCATATGGAATTTCTTGCTATTTCCGTCTTTTTGATATATATCCAAAACCGATGAAGCTCTTCCTCCAAAGCGTGAAGGAATTCCGCCTTTGTATAATTTTAAATCTTTTATAGCGTCGGGATTAAAAACAGAGAAGAAACCAAACACATGTGAGGAATTGAAAATAGTAGCTTCGTCTAAAAGAATTAAATTTTGATCGGCACCACCACCACGAACGTTAAAGCCCGAAGCGCCTTCGCCCGCATTGGTTACTCCAGGAAGTAATAAAATAGATTTTAGTACATCAGTTTCCCCCAACACTACCGGCATTTTCTTAATGGCAGCAATGGAGAGTTTGTTGACGCTCATTTCTGGTTTTTTAATGTTGGTTCTATTGCGATTATCGGTAATGATTACCTCGTCAAGTTGGTTATTTTGATTGGAAAGTTGCCAATTTGATCTTGTGTTTTGTGAAAAGTCAATGGTTTCGTCTAACGATTGATAGCCTAAATAGGATATTTGAATTTGGTGTTCGCCTTTAGGAATAGTGATGGAATAAAAGCCGTACTCATTGGTGCTTACTCCTGTTTTTAAGTCCGGAAAAAAAATGGTAACTCCTATTAAAGTTTCATTGCTATTTTTGTCAGAAATAGTACCGCTTAAAGTGATTTTTTCTTTAGAGGAAGTGCTGTTTGTTTTTTCTTGTGCAAGTGTATTTAAACTGATAAGTACTGAAAATGATAGATAAAATAAGAATTGGTAGGCTTTCATAGTTAAATTTTGGTGATACAAAGAACCCATTTTTTTATTTTATATATTAAGTTTTTTTTGTTAATGTATGGTTAAAAAAAAGACAACTAATGTGTAGTTGTCTTTTTTTTAATAAATATTTTCAGGTGTTTTAACTAGACTATTTTTGCAATAATCGCATTAAAAGTAGTGCTTGGACGCATCGCTTTGCTAGTTAATTCAGGATTAGGCTGATAATAACCCCCAATAGTTTGTTTTTTTCCTTGAGCAGCAATTAATTCACTATTAATTTGTGCTTCATTGGCAAGAAATTCAGCGGCAATTGGAGTAAATGTCTTCTTTAAATCGGCATCTTTTTCTTGAAGAGCTAAAGCCTCTGCCCAGTACATTGCCAAATAAAAATGAGAACCTCTGTTGTCAATTCCGCCTACTTTTCTAGCGGGCGATTTATCGTTGGCCAAGAATTTTTCTGTAGCGACATCTAAGGTTTCTGCTAAAACAATCGCTTTTGAATTGTTTAGGGTTTGTCCTAAATGTTCTAATGAAGCACCCAAAGCTAAGAATTCACCAAGGGAATCCCAGCGTAAGTAACCTTCTTCGATAAATTGTTCCACGTGTTTTGGAGCCGATCCGCCAGCGCCTGTTTCAAATAATCCACCACCGTTCATCAAAGGAACAATAGAAAGCATTTTGGCCGAAGTTCCTACTTCTAAGATTGGAAATAAATCGGTTAGGTAGTCACGCAATACATTTCCAGTGACCGAAATAGTGTCCAATCCTTTGATGATGCGGTCTAAGGTAAAGTTAGTCGCGTCAATTGGATTTAGAATGCGGATATCCAGACCAGTTGTATCGTATTCTTTTAGGTATTTTTCTACTTTTTGAATTAATTCTCGATCGTGAGCTCTATTAGTGTCTAACCAAAAAACAGCGGGAGTAGCTGATAATCGCGCTCGGTTTACGGCTAGTTTTACCCAGTCTTGAATTGGAGCGTCTTTGGCTTGACACATTCTGAATATATCATTTTTAGCTACATTTTGCTCCATCAAAACAGTGCCTTCTGAAGAGACCACACGCACAACACCCTCTCCTTTAATTTGGAAAGTTTTGTCATGCGAGCCGTATTCTTCTGCTTTTTGGG
Source organism: Flavobacterium sp. (assembly GCA_051652385.1). Classification (GTDB taxonomy): domain Bacteria; phylum Bacteroidota; class Bacteroidia; order Flavobacteriales; family Flavobacteriaceae; genus Flavobacterium. The sequence goes on along the minus strand of JBOFUD010000468.1, from coordinate 3,023 downwards.
CCATTAAACCCACGTTAGGAACGCTACCCATAGTGGTTGGTACAAAAGCGCCATGTTTTTTACAGAAATCAATAGTGGCGGTATAGACACCAGCATAACAACGGTCTGGAATTAGTGCCAAAGTATCTTGTTGTTTTCCCTCTTTATTGTACATCTGTCCAGAAGTACGAATCATGGCAGGCATAGAGGCGTCTACGATTACGTCGGAAGGGACATGAAGATTGGTGATTCCTTTATCTGAATTCACCATGGCTAAAGCGGGTCCGTTAGTAATAGCGCTGTCAATAGCAGCCTCTACTTCGGCCTGCTGCGGATGTCCTGCAATTTTTGCGTAAACATCTCCTAAGCCGTTGCGTGTGTCGATATTTAAATCGCAAAAAAGTGTTGCATATTTTTGAAAAACTGCAGCGAAATAGACTTCAACGATAGCGCCAAAAATGATCGGATCTGAAACCTTCATCATGGTCGCTTTCAGGTGAACCGATAACAAAATGTTTTGCACTTTTGCTTCTTCAATATTTTTGGAAACAAAACTTTTTAAAGCGGCAATATTCATAACAGAACTGTCTATGATTTCGCCTTTTTTTAGTGGTGTGCTGGCTTTAAGGATTGTTGTAGTTCCATCGGTTGCGGTGAATTCAATTTTAACATCAGTTCCTTCACTAAGGGTAACTGATTGTTCGCTTCCGTAAAAGTCGCCTTGTTCCATCGAGGCTACATGAGTTTTTGAATCTGCAGACCAAGCACCCATGGCATGTGGGTTGGCTTTGGCGTAATTTTTTACTGCTTTTGGTGCTCTTCGATCTGAATTTCCTTCACGTAAAACTGGATTTACAGCTGAACCTAATACTTTGGAGTATTTGGTTTTGTTATTTATTTCTTCCTCTGTTTGTGGGTCTTCGGGGAAATCGGGCAAAGCATAACCGTGTGATTGTAACTCAGCAATGGCAGTTTTTAGTTGTGGTACCGATGCAGAAACATTGGGTAGTTTGATGATATTGGCCTCTGGAGTTGTAGCAAGTTTTCCTAATTCTAATAAAGCATCACTTGTTTTTTGGTTTTCCTTCAGGTATTCTGGAAAATTAGATAAGATGCGTCCCGCTAATGAAATATCTCTTGTTTCAATTTCAATGGCCGCAGTGGCAGTGAAAGCTTGAACAATGGGTAAAAAAGAGTAAGTGGCCAGTAACGGCGCTTCATCTGTAAGGGTGTAAAAAATTTTTGATTTTTGTGTCATTTTACTATTTTTTTAATCGAAATCACTTTAGGGAATGCCTTGCGCTGAGAAAAGTGCAGAAAATAAGGCGAACAAATATATGTAAATCGCTTGTAATTACTTCCTGATTCTGTTAGAATAACAAAATATTTATTCGCGTTCTAGTGAAATTACGAAATCGATATTTTTAAGGGATATTAAATTTTGAAATGATAATTTTATTGTGAATTATTAGCCAAAAAAAAGCCCCGACGAATCGGAGCTTTTATAGTGTATAGAAAAAAGATTATCTTCTTTTGTCTCTAATTTTTGCTTTCTTACCAGTAAGTTCTCTAAAGTAGAAAATTCTAGCTCTACGAACAGCACCTTTTTTGTTGATTTCAACTTTTTGTAAAGCTGGCAAGTTTACTGGGAAGATACGCTCTACACCAACTGCACCTGACATTTTACGAATTGTAAAAGTTTCAGTATTTCCTGAACCTCTTCTTTGAATTACAACTCCTTTAAAAAACTGTGTTCTTGTTTTTTCACCCTCTTTAATTTCGTAGTAAACGGTGATAGTGTCTCCAGCTCCAAATACTGGAAATTCTTTTCTTGTAACAAACTCGTCTTGAACGAATTTTAATAAATCTGCCATGATAACTTTTTAAATATGGTTTAGAATAAAGCAACATTCACGGATCTCGCCAGAGGTTGGTCTAATGTGGGGCAAAAGTAATTATAAATTGTGAATTATGAATTATAAATTATATTTTTTTTTAATGCTGATTGATAGGGTTTTATCTCTAAAAAAAAGGGTTGTCTTAGTCCTCCAATAAATCGGGTCTTCGGTTTTTGGTGTGCTCAAAGGCCATGTCCTCTCTCCATTTGTCAATTTTAGCAAAATGGCCGCTCAATAAAACATCGGGTACTTTCCAGCCTTTGTAATCGGCGGGACGTGTGTAAATCGGTCCCGATAATAATCCGTCTTGAAAACTATCCGTCAATGCTGAGGTTTCATCACTCAAAACACCCGGAATCAAGCGTATCAAAGCATCGCACAAAACCAAAGCGCCCAATTCTCCACCCGATAAAACATAATCGCCAATAGAAATTTCTTTTGTAATAAAATGATCCCTCACGCGCTGATCTACTCCTTTATAATGGCCGCACAAAATGATGATGTTTTCATACATCGACATCGTATTGGCCATTTTCTGGTCTAAAGTAGCGCCATCGGGCGACATATAAATAATTTCGTCGTAGCTTCTTTCGCTTTTCAAATGAGTTATACAAGCATCAATTGGTTGTACCGTCATGACCATACCCGCACCGCCGCCAAAAGGATAATCATCCACACTTTTTTGTCTATTGGTGGTGTAGTCTCTCAAATTATGAAAATGCACCTCAACCAACCCTTTGTCAATAGCGCGTTTCATAATCGATGCTTCAAAAGGACTTCTCAACAATTCAGGCAAAACGGTAATAATATCAATTCTCATGGCTGTATTTTATGTCGTGCAAAGGTACAAATAAAATCATAGGACACGAAGCTGCTTTTGCTCTCAATTGTCCCAGTGTTTTGGGCGTGCCCCTCCGTAAAAACTCCGGGTCGGGCTATCCGCTATATCTTTTGTTGCGCTATCGCTTCACAAAAGGATGCCGCTTCTATCCCTCACGCACAATGTCATTAAGTTAAGGAAAAATCAATAATTTGATTGCTGATTTTTGATTAACGATTTTTGATTTCAGATAGATAAGCCACTGAAAAATAAGTGATTTGTAATTTAGTAGCACGACAAATCTAAAATCAATAATCGTTAATCTT
>JBOFUD010000467.1:0-9146 GCA_051652385.1 Flavobacterium sp. | reverse complement strand
GCTTTTGGCAATTAGCTTTTAGCTAGCTTTTAACAACTCCATATTTCCAAACCATTAACTGCTAATGGCCAAAAGCCAAAAGCCAAAAGCTAAAAACAATGAAACTCAAAATCTGTGGTATGAAATATCCCGATAATATACTCGAAGTAGGTACACTCCAGCCCGATTATATGGGATTTATCTTTTGGGAAAAATCGGCTCGCTATTTTGACGGAAATATGCCTGATTTACCCAAATCCATCAAAAAAGTAGGGGTTTTTGTTAACGAAAAAATCGAAATAATTCAAGCCAAAGTAACCCAATACGACTTACAAACCGTTCAGTTGCACGGACATGAATCGGTAGCCTTTTGTATGGAGTTAAAAAATAAATTAGGGGCTAGTGTAGCAATAATCAAAGTATTCGCAGCAGATGAAACCTTTGATTTTAGCCTATTGAAACCCTACGAACCCGTTTGCGATTTCTTCCTATTGGATACTAAAGGCAAATTACCTGGAGGCAACGGAACCACTTTTGATTGGAAAATTTTGCAAAACTATCCCTCTTCTAAACCCCTTTTCTTAAGTGGCGGCATCGGAATTGAGGAAATAGCTTCCGTCAAAGAAATTTTGAACACCCATTTACCCCTTTATGCCATAGACGTTAATAGTAAATTTGAAATTGAACCTGGAGTAAAGAAAATTGAAAAATTGAAAGATTTCAAAATTGAAATAATCGATACATTTGAACGTTAAAATTCATCATTTAAAATAAAAAAAAATGTCATACCACGTCAACGAAAAAGGATACTACGGTCAGTTTGGAGGAGCCTACATCCCAGAAATGCTATACCCCAACGTAGAAGAATTGCGTCAACAGTATTTAACCATTACTGCTGCACCCGATTTCATCGAGGAATTCAACCAACTATTGAAAGATTACGTGGGGCGTCCGAGTCCTTTGTATTTTGCGAAGCGATTGTCAGCGAAATACAACACCAAAATCTATCTCAAAAGAGAAGACCTCAACCATACTGGGGCACACAAAATCAACAACACGATTGGACAAATTTTAGTCGCCAAAAAACTAGGCAAAAAACGCATCATTGCCGAAACAGGTGCGGGTCAGCACGGCGTGGCCACCGCAACAGTTTGCGCCTTGATGGGATTGGAATGCATTGTGTATATGGGCGAAATCGACATTGCTCGTCAAGCGCCCAATGTGGCTCGAATGAAAATGTTAGGTGCCACTGTTCGTCCAGCACTTTCGGGCTCACGAACCCTGAAAGACGCCACCAACGAAGCCATTCGCGATTGGATTAACAATCCGGTAGACACGCATTACATCATCGGGTCTGCTATTGGACCACATCCTTATCCCGATATGGTGACGCGTTTTCAAAGTGTTATTTCCGAAGAAATCAAATGGCAGTTAAACGAAAAAGAAGGACGCGAAAACCCAGACTATGTCGTAGCTTGTATCGGTGGCGGTAGCAATGCTGCGGGTACATTTTACCATTTTCTAGACCAAGAGCAAGTGGGTATTATTGCCGTTGAGGCTGCCGGAAAAGGCGTCAACTCCGGTCACAGTGCCGCAACGAGTCAACTCGGAAAAGTAGGCGTTATTCACGGTTGCAAAACCCTGTTGATGCAAACCCCCGATGGTCAAATTACCGAACCCTACTCTATTTCGGCTGGGCTAGACTATCCGGGTGTAGGGCCTATGCATGCACATTTGGCCGAAAGCGGTCGCGCCGAATTCTATTCTGTTACCGATGATGATGCGATGATTTTTGGGTTAGAATTATCCCAACTAGAAGGCATTATTCCGGCCATCGAAACCTCGCACGCTTTGGCCATTTTCAAACAAAAACAATTCAAACCCACAGATATTGTGGTAATCAGTCTTTCCGGACGAGGCGATAAGGATTTAAATACGTATATTGACTACTTTAATTTGTAATTGGGCGTTACCACAAGGGTCGGGCTGTACGCTATATCTCTTGGGGCGAACCCCGCCCCAAGAGGATGCCGCTCCCATCCCTAACGCAAAACCCGAATTACCAGATATGAATTGGTCAACCACAAAATTAGTAGTTATGCAAAAATTATTTACTTACGGAAGCTTACAACATCAGGACGTTCAAGAAGATCTTTTTGGTCGTATTTTAAAAGGAACTGCCGAAACATTGATAGGGTACATCGTTAAATACATTCAAATCGAGGAAGAATTTGGTCTCATCGACTATCCCATTATTGTTGAAACCAAAAATCCAGAAAACACTATTCAGGGAATTGTTTATGAAGTGAGCACAACAGAACTCCGTCAAGCCGATCGTTACGAAGGCAAACATTATAAACGCGTAGAAGTACTATTACAATCCAACCAGAAAGCATGGGCCTACAGTTTAGCAATGTAACCCTAAAATAGAATTTCAGATAGAAAATTAATACCATGAACAGAATCCATCAAAAATTACAAGAAGATAAAAAAGTACTGTCCCTTTATTTTTCAGCGGGCTATCCAAATCTAAATGATACCGCACAAATCCTTCAAGATTTAGAAAAAAATGGTGTCGATATGATCGAAATCGGCTTGCCTTTTAGCGATCCCTTGGCCGATGGCCCCACCATTCAGGCAAGCTCTACCCAAGCATTGCAAAACGGAATGACCACACAAGTATTGTTTGACCAATTAAAAGACATTCGTAAAACCGTATCGATACCACTAGTGATTATGGGCTATTTTAATCCGATGTTACAATACGGTATAGAGAAGTTCTGTGCCAGCTGTGCCGAGATTGGCATCGATGGGTTAATCATTCCAGATTTACCCGTGGACGTCTACGCCGAAGAATACAAAGCTATTTTCGATCAATATGGATTAAAAAACATCTTTTTAATCACGCCACAAACTTCAGACGAACGCATCCGTTTTATCGATAGCGTTTCGGATGGCTTTATTTACATGGTAAGTTCAGCAAGTGTCACGGGCTCTAGCGTTGGTTTTGGAAGCACACAAGAAGCGTATTTCCAACGTATTGCGCAAATGAAATTAAAAAACCCTCAGATAATAGGTTTCGGAATCAACAATGCCGAAACTTTTAAACAAGCCACTCAGTTTGCTAAAGGAGCTATTATTGGGAGTGCTTTTATTACCGATTTAAAAGAAAATGGCATTAACAATATAAAAACGTTTATTCAATCCATTCGATAATTTTGCTTATTTCTGAAGCTTGGAGCCATTAAAAAAATTGATTTAATGGTACTAATTTTTCAAAAAAATACCCCCCAACTATTTTAATATTTGTTAAAAAAAAGTTAAATAAAACCAAACAACTGTTTAATTTAATCAGTTGTTTAGTTTTGCTTTAACAAATACTTAGAGTTGAAAACAGAATTTACCGACAAACAACTACAAATACTTGATGTCGCCGAAACACTTTTTGCCGAAAAAGGGTTTGATGGCACCTCAATCCGTGATATTTCTAAAATAGCAAAAATAAATATTGCTATGATTTCCTATTATTTCGGATCTAAAGATCGACTTCTAGACGCGTTGATTGTCTATAAAACGCGCGGGCTCAAAATACAACTAGAGAATTTAGTGCAGGAAGAGCTGGAACCTGTTGAGAAAATCAATAAATTGATTGAAATTTATCTCACCCGCATCAACAATAACAAGGGCATTTATCGTATTCTGCATTTTGAATTAACCTCAAAAAAAAGAGAACAAAGCCTCCTTGCATTTACAGCATTTCGCAAAGATAATTTAAACTATCTTGCTGCAATAGTTGAAGAAGGTCAGCAAAAAGGTGTTTTTAGAAAAGATGTCATTATACCCTTAATCACTCCGACTATTTTAGGTACTTTTTTTCATTTTCACATGAACAAGTCGTTTTTTTCCAATTTGCTAAATCTCAACACCGAAACGCTGTATAATAATTACATCAAAACGAACCTGATCAATCATATTCAACAAACCATAAAAGCCCTATTAGTTTATGAAAATTAGCCCACTTTTTGTCTTTGGCTTTTTGTTTTGGGGACCTTTCTCGGCAATTGCCCAAGAAAAAACACCTCTAAAATTAGAAGATGCGGTACAATTGGCTTGGACCAACAGTAATGAAATTTTGCTTGCTACTAATAAAGTAACGACCAAAAAACATGAATTACAAGCGGTTAAAAACAATCAATATCCTGATTTAAAATTCTCGGGACAATACCAGCGTTTGACCAAAGCCACAATCGATTTTAGTTCCAATATTGGCAACGGACTACCCAACGCGCCCATAGATCAACTTCTTTTGGGCCAAATTACTGCCAGTGTACCACTTTTTGCAGGTTTCAAAATTCAAAATAGTATTGCAATTCATGATGATTTATATTTAGCCGAAAATGCCCATGCGCAGCAAACCAAAGAAGAAATTGCACTTAAGATTGTGGCTTATTACGCCAATTTATACAAGGCGCAAAAAACCATTGAAATGCTAAAAGAAAATCAAAAAAGAGCGGAGCAGCGCGTACTAGATTTTATTGATTTAGAACAAAACGGCATCATCCCACGCAATGATTTATTGAAGGCGCAGTTACAAGTTACCAAATTTCAACTGGCGATTGATGAGGCGACCAACAACTTAAACATTGTAAATTTTTATTTGGTTACTTTTTTAAAATTAAAACCAGCAACTATACTTGTGATTCACGAAAATGATTTTATCAATTTCAAAATGGATAATATTCCTACCAATGAATTGCCTGCTTTACAAAACAGAAAAGATCTTGAGGCCTTACGCTTACAGGGAAAAGCGAGCTTATCTAATGTTAAAATTGCCAAAGGCGCCTACTTTCCTACTATTGCCCTTTTGGGAGGTTACACCGCGCTTGATATCAATAATCTGGTAACGGTACAAAACGCCATGAACATTGGAGTGGGTCTAACTTATGATTTTACCAGTTTAGTAAAAAATGAAGTATTGGTCAAAGTAGCACAAAGTAAAGCTTTAGAAATACAAAATTCAGAAGCTATTCTAAGTGATTATATTAAAGTTCAGGTTCAAAAAGCAATAGAGGATTACCAATTGGCCATAAAACAAGATAGCGTGTACGCACAAGCTATCCAGCAATCGAGTGAAAATTATCGGATTGTAAAAGACAAATTCGACAATGGTTTATCTAATACCAATGATTTATTAGAAGCAGATGTGGATCAAATTACAGCAAAAATCAATAAGGCATTGGGCAAAGCCAATATCATTTTGAAATATTATGAATTACTATCTGCAACTGGCCAATTAACTGCTACTTTCAACCCCTCAAAAATTTAAGTCCCTCATGGAAAAAAAGAAAACAAATATAAAGTTCCTATCCATCACGATTACTTTGCTTGTGCTTGGTACTATTTATGGTATTTACAAATACAATCACGCGCAATCGCATGAAGAGACGGACGACGCTCAAATCGAAAAAAAAATGACTCCAATCATTCCCAGAGTTGCTGGATATATCAGTAAGGTGCATGTAAATGATAATGATTTTGTAAAAAAAGGCGACACCCTATTTAGTATTGACAAGAAAGATTTTCAAGTAAAAATTGAGGAGGCCAAAGCTGCTTTATTAGGAGCAGAGAGTGGTTTTGAAAGTGCACAAGCCGATATTGGTAGTGCTCTGGCCAGCGTTTTGGTTTCGGATGCAAATAATCTTTCGGCAATGGGCAACATCGAGTCGGCAAAAATTAGATTAGGCCGAGCCACTAGCGATTTTGTGCGTTATGAAAATTTGTACAAAAATCGCAGCATCACCAAACAACAATTTGAACAAGCCTTGGCTACTAAACAAGAAGCAGAAAGTCAGCTGCGCGTTTTACAACAACAAGAGCGCGCCAGTGGTTTTCAAAAAACCGTAATCCAAGCAAAATCGAGAGTATCAGGCAAACAAACTGAAGTTGCCGCTGCTCAAATTAAAAGAGCGCAAGCCGTTCTGGATGCTGCAAAACTTAATTTAACCTACACTGTAATTACTGCTGCTATAGATGGACAGGTATCCAAAATTGACATACAACCGGGACAATTGGTACAACCAGGTCAATCTCTTTTTTATGTCATTAAAAATGACGAGGCTTGGGTAGTAGCCAATTTCAAAGAAACACAATTGAATAAAATGATTATTGGACAAAAAGTCATTATGAAAGTTGATGCCTATCCTGATTATGAATTTACTGGAAACATCACCTCTTTTTCGCCTGCCACTGGATCAAAATTCTCCTTACTTCCTCCTGACAATGCAACAGGAAATTTTGTAAAAACAGTGCAACGCTTACCCGTAAAGATTAGCTTCGATACAAAAAATGATACCGAAAAAATTCAACTCTTACGTCCTGGAATGAATGTGGCGGTAGATGTTCAATTAAAATAAAAAACAGGCTGTTTGTAGCTACTTACTTAAACGAACAACTTAGAAACACGAAACAAAACTAAGGTCAAAAAAAATGGTAGAAACAGAAGCGGACGATTTAATTGAGTATGGTTTTAGAAGAGTCATAATTACCATTACTTGTGTGCTGTGCGCCATGCTTGAAGTTGTAGATACTACAATTGTCAATGTAGCGCTCAACAATATGCGTGGGAGTTTAGGCGCAACACTTACCGATGTGGCATGGGTAATTACAGCTTATGCCATTGCCAACGTAATTATCATCCCAATGACCAGTTGGTTATCGCAACAATTTGGGAGACGAAATTACTTTGCGGTTTCGATTATTATATTCACTCTTTCCTCATTTTTATGCGGAAACGCAACCAACATCTGGGAATTGGTAGCTTTCCGTTTCATCCAAGGATTAGGGGGCGGCGCGCTTTTGGTCACCGCTCAAACTATTGTTACCGAGAGTTACCCTATAGCCAAACGCGGCATGGCACAAGCCATTTACGGAATGGGAGTAATTGTTGGACCTACGTTAGGCCCGCCACTCGGAGGCTATATTGTAGACCGATTTTCATGGCCTTACATTTTTTACATTAATATTCCTATTGGAATAATTGCCACACTGCTCACCCTTTCATTTATTAAAAGTCCAAAATACGGCGTAAAACTCAAAACCAATCAAGTGGATTGGTGGGGAATATTTTTTTTGACAGCTTTCATAGGTTCATTACAATTTGTTTTGGAACATGGTCAACAAGATGATTGGTTTAACGATTCTTTAATTGTTACTTTAAGCATCGTTTCATTCTTTGGTTTGCTATTTTTTATCTGGCGAGAACTTACCTATGCGCACCCGATTGTAAATTTAAGAGTATTAAAAGATTCCAACTTGAGAATCGGAACTATAATGTGTTTTATTCTAGGTTTCGGATTGTATGGGTCAACTTTTATTATTCCTATATACACCCAATCTGTTCTGGGATGGAGTGCTACCGATGCTGGATTACTATTAATTCCAAGTTCGATTACTACGGGAATTATGATGCCTTTTATAGGTAAAATGATTCAAAAAGGCGTGCCACAAACCTACCTAGTGGCTGGCGGATTTTTTGTCTTTTTCGTTTTTACCTTTTGGATGCACTTGGTCATCACACCCGACTCTGGTGTAGAACACATGTATTGGCCGTTGATCTTAAGAGGTATTGGATTGGGACTATTGTTTGTACCCATAACGACACTTTCCTTATCAACTTTATCAGGAAAACATATAGGCGAAGGAGCCGCATTTACCGGAATGATGCGACAGTTGGGAGGCTCGTTTGGCATAGCCATCATCACTACATACATTGCGCGCATCAATCAGGAACATCGCGTTAATTTGATTTCTTACATCGACAACACCTCGTTTGAAGTTCAACAACGGGTGCATCAATTGCAAATGGGATTTATGTCCAAAGGTTATGCCGCCAACGAAGCCTTATTAAAAGCTTACAAAACCCTCGAAATGATGGTGACACAACAAGCGGCCGTACTTACTTTTTCGGATATTTTTATGTATTTGGGTTATTTATTTATATCGTGTATTCCCTTTATTCTTTTAGTCAAAAAAGGAAAAAACAAAATTAATCCCGCCGATGCCATGCATTAGTAAAAAAGCCGACTTTTTAATCTAAAATCGACTTTTTGTGCAATAATTCAATTGCTTTTGTGACGTGAGTGTCAAAAGTATGACCTACTTAAGAGATTCATTTTTCTTGTGCAACGCATATTCCTCTAGATAATTTCCGACATGAATTTCACTTTCTGTGATTTTATTTTTATGCCTTGTGTAATTTATTATTCCAATCAAAAAAAGAGTGACACCAATTATTACAAAACCAAACTCAATCAAGTTACTATACTCGGTAGGCATGAATTTATTGATACTAATCCCTGCAATTAAAAAATACATGGCAGTTTTCAAAAACGCCAATAATGTAGACTGATTTGCAAGAACAGTTCTTTGCAAGGCCAATTTTTCACGTAAAATTAAATCTTTATTCATAAGTATTATTTTATTTGTTACTACTAATTATTTCACAGTAAAAATCGTCGATTACTGCATTTTAAAAATATTCTCAAAAAAATAAATTTACTACCTAACTCAGCGGCTTTCAGGAATTTCTACTTTGCCTTTACAAGTGAATAATACACGGCACTTTTGGAAGCAACTTAATAAAACCATAACAAGTTTGTACCGTTTTATTTGGAAATCTGCGATAGCAAGTGGCAATTGATCAATATTTAAAACACTATGTCTTTAGGCCAATTAAAACCACTTGCAACAATCTTCAAATACACTGAAAAACAATGACTTAAGACAAAAGTAACAAAAAAAAATCATTACAACAAAGTTTTAAATATTACCTACTATCGTTTACTAATCGAGGACTTTATGAAGATTCGCAATTTTTTTTAAAGCAGTAATTGATAAACAGGACAAACTATTAAGCCTTTTTTGCCCGAATACCTGCGTTGCAAAACGGGCAATTGACAACGAATAGCGGTGGTCGACCGGCGCGACTCGCCTGCTTGGTATCTTGGCACTAGCAAAAATTCAAGTTCCTGTGAAAGTTAATTTTATGGGTTAAGGTAATTATGCTCAATAGTGACGGAAAACACTCGAAAACCACACTGCAGACTACTCCCAAAAAAAAGAGGCTTAAAAGCCTCTTACTATTCTCTCTAAAATTTTTACGATAAATG
>JBOFUD010000466.1:0-1819 GCA_051652385.1 Flavobacterium sp. | reverse complement strand
TTGTCATTGTAGGCATTGCGTAAATCGCTGTGGTGGCCTTTTAGTTCAAAGAAAACTAAGGGAACGCCATTTACAAAACCAATTACATCAGGGCGGCGGCTGTATAATTCGCCCACAATCTCTAATTGGCGAACGGCTAGAAAATTATTGTTGGCATAATTATTATAATCAAAGATCTTTAGCTTCTTTTTGATCAGTTCGCCATTGTCATTAGTATAGCTAACTGGAATTCCGTTTTTTAGTACGTCATATTTTTCTTTGTTGATACTGGCCAAGGTTTTGTCGGCCACTTTTTGAGCCAGCATTTCATACGCCTGTTCATAGACTGAAAGGGGTAAATCAGGATTTAAGGCAGCCAAAGCTTGGATTACATAGCGTTTTAAAATCACTTCCGATTTGTTCTCACGACCTAATAGGCCTTGCTCACCGAAGGATTCTTTGGTCCATGCGGTGACTACTTTCCAACCCAACTCTTCTAATACATCGTGAGTGGCTTGTTCTATGAGGGCGTCTTCTGAATATTCGTAGCTCATTATTTATTATTAATCAGGTTTATGATTACTTTGACCATCATGTCTTTATCATCAGATTTCGACTCGGCTATCATTAATGTTAATGCTACCAAGGCATTATCGTCTATTCGTTTTCTTCCTTCGTGGTACAGCAATGCATTTCGTTCTAAAAACCAAACAAATAGAAAGGCAGCAATTCTTTTGTTACCATCTGAAAAAGAATGATTTTTGGTAACAAAATACAACAAATGCCCTGCTTTTTCCTGTACTGAAGGGTATAATTCGATTCCGTCGAAAGTTTGATAAATCGTTTCTAGAGAACTTTTGAAAGAATCATCTTTCTCATTACCAAACCATTGGGAGCCGCCAAATTTGGTCTTTAATCCTTCAATTGCTTTATTTGCTTCGAGATAGGATATTTTGAATACTTCCTGGGTGTTGGTTTCTTCTATTTTTAAGGTTTGATGGTCGTACTGATCTAAAATGTCTAAGGCAAAAGCATAATCACTTAATACTTTTAGTAGGCCTTGCGCTTCATCACCGGTTACTGTTTTAGTTTTTACAATGTTGTCCAGTAAACCAACAGCTTGTTTTAATTCCTGAAACTTGCTTTCGGTTTCTTTTAATCGTTTTTCGTTTATAGCGTAGCCTTTTACCAGATAATCTTTCAGGCGTTGCGTAGCCCATTGGCGGAATTGCGTTCCTTGCTTAGAGTTTACTCGGTAGCCAACAGATAGTATTGCATCAAGATTAAAATAGTCTACTTCATAAGTTTTTCCGTCAGAAGCAGTTGTTGCATTTTTTGCAACAACTGAACTTCTATTTAGTTCTTCACTTTTAAAAATATTTTTTAAATGTCGTGATACCACCGATTTATCCCTCCCAAAAAGTTCCGAAATCTGATTTAATGACAACCATACGGTTTCATTGTCAAATTGAACTTCAATTTGTGTTTGATTGTCAGAGGAAAGATAGATAAGAATTTCGCTCATAAAAAGGGTTTGTTTTTTTAATTATTTAGCTGCTATCGGAATTGGGTACTCTCTTTTAATTTGACCCCGATATCTCCTCCACATCAATCATCCCACTCATTAACCTAGGCAATAATATATCTCGGGCTTCTTTCAGAAGACGGTTTTGGTTTTGAAGGTTAAGAATTAATTCAAAATCAATTTCTGTACATATTTGGAATTTTGAAGAAATTAACTCAGATGGAGTTATAATATCTAAATAATTAATTAACCTTTGAGTTAAAAGGGGCTGAGCAGCACCTCCTGCCATGTTTCTTAAATCTAATCTCTTTAAAA
>JBOFUD010000465.1:0-3322 GCA_051652385.1 Flavobacterium sp. | reverse complement strand
TCGGTTGGAGGAGATAACACAAGCAAAATTTTCGAACACAAAACACCAAGAGCTTTACCAGGAGAAACCCAAAAATCAGTGACACGTTTGTTTCGCATTTACACTGTTGCCTATGGCATTTTTGACAAAATAATACATGTACTTGACAAAAAAGCCTACAAGGTAAAAACGTTTCCCAATTGGTTCATGACCTTAGTCTCTATATACGGCTTAGGATTTCAACTCCTGATTATTGCCGTAATGTTACCACTTCGACTTATCGATTACATTGCGCCTTTTTTTATTGGATACAGCATGTTTGTTTTTGTTATTATAGCGATTAGAAAACGGTTTATAACAGCGTAAATTTACTATAGACAAATACTATACAATAAGCATAACACACTAAAAACCAGTACTTTTAATCCTAACCATCTAAACAAATTGATTAGACTAAATTTTACCCGATCCAATTTTTAAAATCAGTAACTTTTTCTCGGCTTACTATTACCTCTTCAGCTTTGTAGGTAGGCAAAATCACCTTCAAACGAGAGTTACTGTACACTACAATTTCCTTAATCGATTGGAGCGGAACAATAAACTTTCGGCTAATTCTGTAAAAAGCAGCGGGGTCTAATTCTTGCTCCAAAAGCTCCAAAGTAGTTTCGAGAAGATAATCTCTATTGTCAAATGTATGCAAATAGGTGCCTTTGTTTTCACTATAAAAACATTCAATGTCATCGGTAGCGATCACTTTCAAATGCGATCCAATTTTTAGGGTAAATCGCTTTTTGTAATGCTTCTCAAATGGGTTGATCAACATCCGTTTGATGGCTTCAAAATCTAAGACCAAAGAAGGGTTTTCAGTTGTCTTTTCTGGTACTCGCGATTTGTATTTTTGCACTGCAATTTCCAAGTCGTCTTCATCAATGGGTTTAAGCAAATAATCAATACTATTAAGCTTAAAAGCACGTAAAGCATATTCGTCATAAGCAGTAGTAAAAATGATAGCACTCTTTATTTCGACCGCTTCAAAGATGGAAAAAGATAAGCCATCGGATAATTGAATATCCAAAAAAATAAGATCGGGGTGTGGATGTTTCGAAAACCATGCGATAGCCTCTTCAACTGAGTGTAACAGAACGGTGACGTTTATTTCTAACTTTTCAAGTTTGCGCTGCAACAAGCGAGCGGCAGGTTTTTCGTCTTCGATAATTATGGTAGTCATTTTTTAAGGTTAGAGGTGAGAAATTAAAAGGCAGAAACTGAAAACAGAGAACAGAGAACTGAAAACAGAAAACTGATATTACTTCCACTGTTGTTGTTTTTTATCGTCTTCCTTTAAAAATTGGTCTAGTTTTCGTTTCTCCCACTCTTTGCTCAGAAACAAATCTTTACCAAAAACTGAGGCCGCGTGTGCAACCAATCCAATTCCCCAAAAGAAGGCGGTATTGAGGGTTTGCCAAGTCCAAAAATTGGCATCTATAGCTTCAAAATGTCTCGCTCTCATGGCAATTAATCCAATATTAACAATAACATAGACAAGTAGATGCACATAAAATCCTTTTATTTTTCGCACTCGTTTAAAAGCGCTGTCGTAACGTTCTTCTTGAGTCCCATCCAAAAACGAATCGTATTTGTTTTGCTTATATTCCATGATTTTTTGCTTTAATTTTACTTCCAATCGTTTTTAGATTGTTTTTCTTTTTCCATAAACTCTTTAATTTTTTGCTCTTCCCATGCGGCACCGAAAAAAGGCATCCAATTAAACACTTTCAAGGCATGAAAAAACACACCTACACCCCAACCCAACAAGGGCCAAAAAAACCACAAATACTCGGGCGAAGTCACTAAATTGATGACTGCTAAAAATACATTCACCACAATATAAGAGGTCAGATTTCCGTAAAATCCTTTTAAATCCTCCACTCTTTTCTTGGCTTGATAATATCTATCTTCTTCTTGATACTTTGTTTCCATGATTATTTCCAGATTTGTTGTTCGTCTTGTTTTTTTAAAATTTCTTGTATTTTTCGTTCTTCCCAGCTTGAGCTGTAGCCAAAAACTCTAAAACCGTGCATGATTAGTCCAAATCCCCAACCTGCTGCCGAGAACCAAAACCACTGAAAATGGGGAGAAAAAGTCAGGTTTACATAAATTATTATCGGGATAACGATACAATAGGAAATCAAATTGCCATAAAATCCTTTTAGTTCCTCTACTCTTTTTTTGGCGCGGTAGTACGCATTATTTTCACTGTAACTTAATGTGGTTTCCATAATAGTTATTTGTTGGGTTAAAATGGGTATTTTAACGGTAAATGTTTGTTCGTTTTGTTCAATCAATACTTTTCGTTTGGTAATGATAGCATATCGATTGATGATGTTTTGTAATCCAACACCTTGCCGGTCTTGTAATACTTCTTTCTTTTGAAAATCATTCTGAATTACCAAATACTGATTTTCAATATAAATTCGGATATGCAAAGGCCTTTGCTCGCTGACTACATTGTGTTTTACGGTGTTTTCTAGTAATAGTTGCAGCGAGAGCGGTACTACTTTAGCCTCTGGATTTTGAACCTCGCTGGGCACTTCATAAAACAAACTGTTTTCGAAGCGCATTTTCAGTAATTTCATGTATGTGGTAGCAAAATTCAATTCCTCAGCTACCGAAACCAATTCTTTATCTTTTTGTTCCAAAACATAGCGGTAAATTTTAGATAAAGAGGTAGTGAAACGTTGGGCATTCTCTGGATTTTCCTCGATCAACGAACTCAATACATTCAGACTATTGAATAAAAAATGAGGATCGATTTGATTCTTTAAGGTTTCAAATTTAGCGGAAGCTGTTCCTGCAATTATCTTCTGTTCAAAAACTTCCTTTTTAGAAGCTTGTTTCCAATTTTGCATAAAACTGCGAGCATGCATAAAAGTCGAAACTCCCAAAGCAAGAATGATGTAAAACAAATGCACCCAAATCATTCTACTGCTAAAAAAATCGGCAGGATTCATTTTCTGAAACACCACAAATGTGAGGTAATCTATCGCCAAAACCGCGGGAATTGTGTACAAGATTGTTGCAATAATACCAAAATATACCCTTAAATTGGTTTGTTCTAACCAATTCCATTTCCGATCCAAGAAGTCATTTATAAAGCCGTTTCCAAAACCAATCCCGAACGAATAAAGCGCACTTACCATGAAGGTTATTCCTAAACTTTGAGGACTAAAATCGGATTGGATTAATGAAAAAACAAACGTAAATACCAGTGTTATCTTCAAACAATCCAGAAATCCTTTTTGGAGTCCTTCAAGCATAGTCTGTTTTGATTTTTCCATTTTTT
>JBOFUD010000464.1:0-1801 GCA_051652385.1 Flavobacterium sp. | reverse complement strand
AAAAGAAAAACAAAATATATCGATTAAATTTTCTCCTCTGGATTTAGATTTAGAACTAATTACCAAGTTTTCTGTAAATAAGACTTTTGACGAAGCTTTTGAAAGTAGTGAAGAGGTAACGGTTAATAATAACTCGTTTGTAAAGTGGAATGTACTCTCTCTCGAAGATTTGATAACAAGCAAATTAAAAGCAAATAGACCCAAAGATTTATTAGATATTCAGCAACTGCTAGAAATAAACAAAAAAAAATAACCGATTTGAAACACTTCAATATCAAATTCTAAACACTATAAAAGTTTCATG
This sequence comes from Flavobacterium sp., assembly GCA_051652385.1. Lineage (GTDB taxonomy): Bacteria > Bacteroidota > Bacteroidia > Flavobacteriales > Flavobacteriaceae > Flavobacterium. The sequence continues at coordinate 1,497 of JBOFUD010000464.1, read as the reverse complement.
GAAAAAGTAAAAGCCAAAAAACATCTCGGACAACACTTTCTTAAAGACGAAAGCATTGCCAAAGCCATAGCCGATAGCCTGAGTTTAGAGGGGTACAACGACGTTTTGGAAATTGGTCCAGGAATGGGGGTGCTAACCAAATATTTGTTGGATAAACCCACCACAACCTATGTCATTGAAATCGATACGGAATCGGTAACGTATTTGGACGCCAATTATCCGAAACTAAAAGATAAAATTATCTCGGAAGATTTTTTAAAATATAATATTCAATCCGTTTTCGAAGGAAAACAATTTGCTATTATTGGCAATTTTCCATACAATATTTCGACTCAAATTGTCTTCAGAACTTTAGAATTCAGAAATCAAATTCCCGAGTTTTCAGGCATGTTTCAAAAGGAAGTGGCCGAACGCATTTGCGAAAAAAAAGGAAGTAAAACCTATGGAATTCTTTCGGTTTTAGCCCAAGCATTTTACGATACCGAGTATTTATTTACTGTTGATGAACATGTGTTCAATCCACCACCAAAAGTAAAATCTGGGGTAATGCGCATGCGTCGTAAAGAAAATTACACCCTTCCATGTAGCGAAAAACTCTTGTTTACTGTGGTAAAAACTGCCTTTCAACAACGTAGAAAAACCTTGCGCAACAGTTTAAAAACCTTAAATTTGTCCGATTCTCTGCGAGAAGATCCTATATTTAACATTCGTCCCGAACAATTAAGCGTGGAAGAATTTATTGCCTTGACCCAAAAAATAGAAGCCGATGGAGTTTAAAATCAGCAAAGACCTTATTCAAGAATTAGAGCAACTCATTCAAAACAAGAACGACGTACAGTTGGAATTGTTACTGAATGACATGCACCATGCCGATATTGCTGAGGTTTTAGATGAACTAGACTTTGACGAAGCCACTTATATTTTTAAGGTTTTAGATAGTGAAAAAACCGCCGAAATCCTTCTGGAATTAGAAGACGATTTACGGGAAAATATCTTGAGCCGACTTTCCCCTAAAGAAATTGCCGAAGAGCTCGATGAGTTAGAAACCAATGACGCAGCCGACATTATTGCCGAATTATCGCATGATATTAAGGCTGAAGTAATCTCGGAATTGCAAGACGTAGAGCATGCCAAAGACATTGTTGAACTGTTGCGCTACGACGAAGATACCGCGGGTGGAATCATGCACAAAGAGCTAGTAAAAGTCAACGAAAACTGGAATGTACTCACTTGTGTAAAAGAAATGCGCATTCAAGCTGAAAATATTTCTCGCGTGCATTCTATTTATGTCGTCGATGACGATGGTAGACTCAAAGGACGTTTGTCGCTCAAAGATTTATTAACGACTTCGACTCGAACAGCCATTAGCGATGTTTACATCCGAAAATTGAATTCGGTAAATGTAGATACTGAAGACGTGGAAGTTGCGCGGATCATGCAAAAATACGACTTAGAAGCCATGCCGGTAGTCGATGAATTGGGCCGATTAGTAGGCCG
>JBOFUD010000463.1:0-2215 GCA_051652385.1 Flavobacterium sp. | reverse complement strand
TTGATTTTCAAGGTTCTAGGGTTTATTTGCCACTGATTTTTGTAAATTTGGATTTGATAAATGAGCAGAGAATCTAAGGGTACTCGGTTCTCAATTTTAATCTTAAACCAATAAAAATGTCACGTATTTTTTTAGTAACGCTGCTTTTAATGACTTCTTTTATAAATTCAGCACAAACTACCCAGAAAAAAGAGGTAAATAATCAAGCTCAAACTTGGATCAGCGTGAATACCTCGATTAAGTTTAATGAGCGTTGGGGGACAATGAACGATTTTCATATCAGACGTACCGATTTTGCAGATAAAGAAAATTTTTATTTTGCCAGGACCGGCGTGACGTACAGCCCTTACCCAAAGGTAACGCTTGCCGCAGGATATGCCCATTTGTGGTTGGCACCCTCTAGGCCAGAATGGTCAAATTTTGCAGATGAAAATAGAATTTTTCAGCAAGTATTATTTTCTTCTAAAATTGGATCGGTAAATGTGTTGCAGCGGATTCGTAATGAACAACGTTGGCAAGATAAGATGGTCAATGATCGAGCGGTTGATACAAGGTTCACCAATCGGATCCGCTATTTATTAAGCTTTACTATTCCTGTTTTTAACGATAAACGTTTGCCCTCCCTGGTGGTTGCAGATGAACTTTTAATGCATTTTGGCAAAGAGGTGGTGTACAATACTATGGACCAAAATCGTATTTTTATAGGAATTCGACAAAGTATTACTCCAAAATGGAGTTATGATTTTGGATACATGAATGTAGTACAACAAAAATATAGCGGCTATCAATATGATTCCAACCACACGCTGCGCCTTTTCTTTTACTTTACAGGCAATGCAAAAGATATTTTTCATCATGAACACCTGCAGTCTGGTGATGAATAATTAAAAGAGCCGTGTTGCAACGATTAAATACTTCATAAAAAAAGCTATTGTTTTCAGAGGAAACAATAGCTTTTTTTGTGTAAAATCAGGGGATGGTTGATTTTGAAGTTGTTACGACAGTAGCTTTAACCCAGAATCCGCATTAGACTTCGTTGCGAAACTGAATTATTCAATAAAAGCAAGAGCTCACGGACTATTTTTGAAGAAGGAATACTTTTGTATTTTGAATTTAAAAATGGGAGTAAGTTCTTGGTTTTGAAGAAGAAATCCATTCACTGAACTCCGCTAAAAAATTTAAAAACGGTGAAGTAATTTAGTTGTAGTAGATTTCTAATGCGGATTCTTGGTTTAATTGACAGAATAAACACATAAACGAGTTAACTAAAATAATATTACATCGTTATTTGTGTTAAATAATAATTAATTTATTGCGTAATATGTTTTTTTATGGCTTTATTATGAGAATTATGTATTTTTATTTTATAAATTTACACATAAGTTTAAAATAATTTAAATGATAACGCAGTTATGAAATCAACAAGATTAGAACACGACTTTTTGGGCGAACTAGAGATCCCAAATGATTTATATTACGGAGTACAAACTTTTAGAGCTGTTGAAAATTTTAATATTACTGGAATTCCAATCTCGAAAGAACCGCTTTTTATTAAAGCTTTAGGGTATGTAAAAAAGGCGGCCGCATTGGCAAACAAAGATTGTGGCGTTTTGGATGCCAAAATAGTAGAGGCTATCTGTTATGGTAGTGATCAAGTAATTGCCGGTAAATTTGATAACGAATTTGTTAGTGATTTAATTCAAGGTGGTGCCGGTACCTCTGTCAACATGAATGCTAATGAAGTGATCGCTAATATAGGTCTAGAATATTTAGGTCACAAAAAAGGGGAATATCAATTTTTACACCCAAACAATCATGTCAATTGTTCACAATCCACTAATGATGCGTATCCTTCCGCTTTCCGTATCGCTTTGTACCTTAAGCTAGAAAGTTTCATAGCTTCGCTTGCTGACCTTGAGCTTGCGTTTGCTGCAAAAGGAAAAGAATTTAATAGTGTCCTAAAAATGGGGCGTACACAATTGCAAGATGCTGTTCCGATGACGCTTGGACAAGAATTCCATGCATATGCTACCACTATTAGTGAAGATATAAAACGACTTAAAGAGGCGCAAAGTTTAGTGTTGGAAATCAATATGGGGGCTACTGCAATCGGTACCAAGGTAAATGCTCCAGAAGAATACCCTGAACTTTGTGTAAACTACTTGGCTAAGGAGGTAGGAATACCGTTGTCATTATCACCTGATTTAATCGAAGC
>JBOFUD010000462.1:0-3322 GCA_051652385.1 Flavobacterium sp. | reverse complement strand
TTAATTCCGTCGGAAACCGAAACCTGCCAAAAATATTTGGTGCTATAACTCAAATTAGATAAATCGACACTGTTACTTTTAAGATTTTCAAAAGTAATAATTTCGTCTGTCGTTCCATTTCTAAGAGTGACAGTAGCGGTCAACGCATCGCCGTCTGGATCTTTAGATTCCCAAGTAAGCTTCGTTTTGATGGACTGATTAACCGCCAAATCTGCGGGAGTTTTCAAGACAGGTACCTCAGGCGATTTATTACTAGCAGTTGAAGTTTCCAACTCAAAAACTACTTGAGAAACAGCATTTAACGACAAGGTGGTTGGTTCAAATTTTGCCAGAAAACCGTCTTTAATAGCCTGAACAGAATACTCTCCTGTAGCCACATCAGCGATAACAAAATACCCTTCTTTATCGGTAAAAATAGTGCTTGTTGCCGGACTCGTTGTAATCTTAACATTTTCAATAGGTTCAAACTTTATTTTGTCCACCACCCGTCCTTTGATAGTGCCAAAACCTGTATCCTGAATTTGCTCTTCATTGCAAGAAAAAAGTAAAACTGCAAAAACACATACTAAAAATTTAAAATATTTCATGGAAAATAATTTTCAAAAAATTAAAATATAAAGAAACGTCATCGTTATTATTGCTTGCTGACCTTGAGTTTGGTGGGAAAATAATATGTCATTCCAATACCAAAACGCCAATAATAATCATCCCTGATACCGCTCTTAACAAAATCAAGATTATCAGTAAATGTCATATTATACTCTCCAAATAGCTTGACACCAAAATTATTGGTAAATAGGTATTCCAAGCCTGCTCCAAATTGGATCTTTTGATGTACATTTTCAAATTTAGAATTAAAACCAGTTCCTGTCCCCCCGTAAAAAAAAGGACTGACAAAATTGTATGGAAGCGCCATGAATTCTATATTAGCATCTAATGTGGCATAACCTACATCTAGTTTGTTTTTATTCCCTAATTTAAACACATTTCCCGAGGCGCTGAAACTTAAATGGGGTGTAAAAAAGAACTTAACAGCACCACGACCCATTGGCTTTACAACAGGGTTTGCATAATCACCATCAATCAGCGCAACTCCTCCACTTGCTTCTAATCCTATACGACCTCTTTTTCGATTTTTTTCTTTTGCGTACAATAGTTCATCTTCTGCTACTATTTTTTGATTTTCAAACGTAGTGATGAGATCGTCGACTACTTTTTTTGGCGCTTTAGACTCCCATAAATTGTCTTTTAATCCCTCAATAATGATAGATTCGACAGCTTTTTCAATGGCCTCAGTGACGGCCAGTTGCATGGGCTCATTTCTAGTAAAACCAGTTTCTACCTCTAACAATCTTTTGATATTTACATACTTAAATAAATTCGCATCAACTGATTGCGATAAAATTGTTTTGGAGACATATACCGTATTCAAAATTTTACCATTTGATGTAGACACAAGTCTCAAGTAGACCGTGACCCTATCTTGCTTGTAGCGAACAGAGCCTCCCGTACCAAAGTACCTTGCTCCAAAACCACCGGTTAAAACATTAGAATCGTATGAAATAATACCTCCTTCAAGTAAAACTCCTGCGAACAATAATGGCGTTAAAGTTTGTTTGGCGTTAGGGTTAAATTCTTCTCTTGTTGATCTGATAATGTTACGCTCATTGAGTAGATTTCCTAAATTTTCTCTTTCAATTGGAGTAAACCATTTTGAATCTTCCAAAGCATTAATTAAAATAGAAGTAGCACCCTGAGTAACTGCTGTACTGAAGGAGCTTCCGTTTTCGGTAGGTTTGTATTGCCCTGTTTGATCTTTGAACTTGTACACTCCGACTACAACAGGTTCTTTAGGGGGAGGTAAATTCTTTAAATTGATGGTCGCCGAAGTATTTTGGCCAAATGTAGCTTTTTGTATGCCGACTGGCTGATTCAAATAGGCTTGACAGCTAGTCAGTAAAATAAATAATAGAAGATAGGTCCTTTTGAGGTACTTCATAGATTAACTTTTAGGTATTAAAACAACTGTTTGCTCTCCTGTTGATGTGTTTAGTATTTTGACGGATAAGCCCTCAAGAGTAGTGGTAACATCAACGGCTAAATTTCCAAACACATAGGATCCAGGTTTTAAACCTTCATTACCGAATTGAAGATTCAGTGCCAAGCTACTAATTCTGCTTAAAATTTGACTATTCAAATTTTCTTTAAAACGTTCAAGTTCGGTCAAAGATTTATTATTGGGATCTCTTTCTTTTAATTTATTTTGAGCTTCCGCAGAACTCAACAGCCACTGATAATTAAAAGTATCACCTCCAAATGCAGGATTTATGGGTTTGTATACCATGTCCTGACTCATCATCATGTTGCAAGCAAAAAGTGAAAAAACAAACAGATAGATTCTCATGTAGTTCAAATTAGTATTGTGTTATAAATTTGTCTTGTTTTGCCAAATTTTTAAAATAAGTAAGTACTTCATCAGCAACATAACCCGCCATTTCCTTCAAAAAATCTTCATCGGGCTGCGTGATAAACTCTGCTATCGAATTGTCGTCAACACTCACAATGATTCTACTAGTCCTTCCAAATGAAAGCTCTTCTTGGATTTTGACAATTTTTGATGTTCTTATTTTTAAGTTATTATAGGCATTAAAAAAAAATTCATAAAATTCAGCGCCAAATTTAGTCTTAGTATCATCAGCTACAATTGCTATAGGTAAAATACCATCTGGCTCCTTTAAAATTTGTTGGTTGTCGGCGACTTTCTTTTGAAAAACAACACGATCCTTTCCAACTAAATTTTCTTTTTCATTGTAAATCAGCAACAATATAACAATTTCATCGGTATCATTAAAATTTATTTGCACTTTAGAAAGATTAATTTTTTGATTTCCATTCAAAGTTACCCTCCCTACCTGCGCATTGTTGCTTGAATTTTTGGTAATAGTGTTGGTTTTAAAAACGGTGAGTTTATAGGAGAAATTTTTATTGAAACCCTCTAAGTTTTCTAGGGTTGGCTCTATCATCAATAAATTTTCAACGACTTTGAAGTAAATTTTTGGCTTAATAGTGGCATCATCAGTGTTTTGAGCTTGCGCAAAAGCAAGCATAAAAAGGAATAAAAACATAGCTAAAAAAGACTTTTTCATGATGACATTTTAATGAGATAACCAAAATTAAATCGTATGAATAGGACTACATATTGATAACGGAAATGGTGCGCGCATTTCCAGTTTGCTGCAGGATCATATCTTTGGATATAGAATTAACGCCAGTGGAAATAATATTTAAATTAGATCCTTTTTGGATAAATTGCTGATTCACA
>JBOFUD010000461.1:0-2258 GCA_051652385.1 Flavobacterium sp. | reverse complement strand
GAAGCAATTTCGATTCTATCAATATTTAATTCTTCCAGCAATAATTGTGCAATGGTTAGTTTTTCTGCAGCAGAAAAAGACACGCCCGAGGTTTGTTCACCGTCGCGAAGTGTAGTGTCCATTATTTCAATTTTTCTTTTTTCCATGTTTGATAGTACTATTTACTTTTGGCTAGTATGTTCTAATCGTTTTTGTATCCAATTTTTACTCGTGGTTTTTCATCTTCCTTTTTCTCATTTAGTTCCTCTAAATAAGAAAACACCAATTCAATATTCTTATCGTGATTTTCGAGTTTCTTCTGTATTTGTACTATGTTTAACTTTATATCACTTGTGTCCAAAAGCATTTGCTTTACTTTTGTGAAAGTACGCATGATTTGAATATTAGTTTGAATGGCTTTGTCGCTTTTAAGTACACTAGAAAGCATCATCACACCATGTTCCGTGAAGGCAAAAGGAAGTTTTCTGGTTCCACCCCAACTTGATGTCACAATTTGTGATATCAAGTTATCAAATTCAACTTTAGAGACCTCAAACATAAAGTCATCAGGAAATCGACCGATGTTTCGTTTAACGGCTTGATTTAAAACTCTTGTTTCTACTCCATAAAGTGTTGCCAAGTCTCTGTCTAGCATTACTTTTTGATTTCGAATAATGTAAATCTTATCCGTGATTGTTTCTTCTGGAATTGTCAAATTATTATGCATCTTTTTTAACTTCAATTTCAAATAAGCTCAATGTTATTCCCTCATAATGTTTGGGTAAACCATCATAATCGGGTGCTATGATTCCAAGGAAATTAAAACCGCATTTTTGATAATAGTCAATTAAAGACTGATTGTCTCCCCATGTATCCATTCTCAAAAAATGCAAACTATTCTCTTTTGCAAATTGCAATCCCCAAATGATAATTTTTTCTACAAAATGCTGTCCTCTAAATTTTGGATGTGTCACAATCCGATGGAAATAAACGGCTTTGTCTGCATTTTTATCTTTCCAGATGCTTTTATCATCAAATGTGATGGCAAATACACAAGCAATTTCATTATTAATTAAAATTTTCCATTGACGATTTTCAGCAATTTCTTTTTCTACTAAAGATCTTTCAAAACCTTGCCATTGTTTGTTGAACTTTGTTTTTTGGTAGGTAATCGCCATATCATAAAATTCAAAAATGGAGTCTATGTCTTCGTTCGTGCTGGGTTTGAATTCCATTTTTTTGTTTTTTGAGTCTATTGTATTCGACAGATTCAGCATATTAATTCATCAAATAGGTGTTTTTTTTGCGTGAGGGATAGCAGCTGGCTACCGAAGTAGCGCGTATAGCCCGACCTGATTTACAAAAGGGGGCGAATAAATAGTGTTATAAATTGCCCCCTTTTGTAAATTAGGTCACGCCCAATAGACAGGCGAAATACCTTGTTTGTGCACATACACTTGACAGTTTTAGAAAAGCCGTCAGGTGTGGTTTTAACTGGATCAGAATTTTCAAGATTACATGATTTACAAACGGGTGGACTGAAAACGCATAACCGAAAACTGAAAACTTTTTTTAATAAGGCAGTTGATCTGCAAACCCCGTAATTTCTTCTTTGATGTTTTGTAAATAATCAATATCATCAAAACCGTTAATCATGTTGTTTTTTTTGTATCCATTAATATCAAAAGATTCTTTTTGACCGGTTGATTTTAAGGTAATGGTTTGCTCCGGCAAATTGATTTCCAATTCGGTTTTTGGATCCGCTTCAATAGCTTTGAAAATAGTATCTGCAAATTCTGGGCTGATTTGAACTGGCAAAACACCAATGTTCAAGCAATTCCCCTTGAAAATATCTGCAAAAAAACTAGAAACAACCGCACGGAATCCGTAATCGTAAACCGCCCAAGCTGCGTGCTCTCTGGAGGAACCCGAACCAAAGTTTTTTCCGCCCACTAATATTTTTCCAGAATAAGTTGCATCATTTAAAACGAAATCGGCTTTTGGAGTATCGTCTCCATTGTATCTCCAGTCTCTAAAAAGGTTGTCGCCAAAAGCTTCCCGTTTTGTAGCTTTCAAGAAACGAGCTGGGATGATTTGATCGGTATCCACGTTTTCGATCGGTAGTGGCACTGCACTACTCGTAAGGATGGTAAATTTATCGTATGCCATTTTTTTTGTTGCTTTTGGCTTTTGGCTTTTAGCTTTTGGCTCTATAAATAAGGAACCACTGCTTAAGCATTTTTGCCTGTTGTTATATTTTGCTTTTAGCTAGTAGCGTT
>JBOFUD010000460.1:0-2183 GCA_051652385.1 Flavobacterium sp. | reverse complement strand
AAATCATCATCTTATTAGTCATTAACTCCGTAGAAAAAATTATCTTAGGTTTAGAAACATTGTATGATGTACTGACCGCCGTTGAAAAAATTGGGTTAGTTACCGATTTAAATATGGAGGAAGACACCCCATACGAAGCAAATAAATCCTACCAAGCGATCAGCTTGACCACCGAGGGAATAAATGTTAAATTTCCGGGAACGATAAGAAACATCTTAGAGGATATCAACGTAAAAATTGACCAAGGAGAACGAGTATTTATTGAAGGAAAAAACGGCTCGGGTAAAACTACTTTGATCAGAATTCTATCCGGTCTATTACAATCTTCTGAGGGCGCGCTATACATAAATGATGATACTTTCAGAAAAATTAACCTCAAACAATACCGCTCACAAATAGGAAATATTATTCATGGAGAAACTCCGTTTGAAGGAAGTATTATGGATAACATTACCTTCAACAACCCCAATTGTTCCGATGAGGACTTAAAATGGGCACTTGATGGAGTGCAACTTTCTCAATATATCAAATCGTTACCAAAAGGACTTGATACAGCTATTTTTCCAGAAGGGCAGCAATTATCCTCTTCAAATGCTCAAAAAATACTCATGGCAAGGAGTATAATAAGCAAACCCAAAGTACTATTTTATGAGGACCCAACAGATGATATGGACGAAAAAGCTGCCAATGAAATCATTGATTTTATCACCGCAGAAAGAAATAGCTGGACCATTATCGTTTCCTCCAAAAACCCGCATTGGAAAACAAAATGCAACAGGTACCTCACGATGGATAAAGGAAAAATCATTTCAGATATAAAAAAATAAAAACATGTTAAACATTTCAGAAAGTAATAAAACTAGTGCACAATTGTTACAACGCTACAAAACTGTTCAAAGTTTAAGCGATAGACCCCACTACAAAATACTGAATAGAATCATCTGGACAGTTTCCATACTAGCCATCGTTTCGCTGTTTTTGCCTTGGACCCAAAACATTTCAGGCTCGGGCTCTGTTACTACTTTAAAACCCAATCAACGTCCACAATCCATACAAAGTGTAATTTCTGGACGAATAGAAAAGTGGTACGTAAAAGAGGGAGATTATGTCAAAAAAGGAGATACCATTATGTTTATCTCAGAGATCAAGGAAGATTACATGGATCCTAATTTAGTAGCAAACACCAAAAATCAAGTAAATGCCAAAAAACAAGCTTTGCAATCTTATGGTTCAAAAGTAACCACACTATCGGCACAAATTCAAAACATCGAAAACGAAAGACTCCTTAAATTAGAGCAAGCTCAAAACAAAATTAAACAAGGAGTTTTCAAAATAAAAAGTGATTCTATTGATTTAGAAGCGGTAAAAACCCAACTGAAAATCGCCAATACGCAGTACAATCGTGCGGTTCAATTAAACAAGGAAGGATTGAAAGCTCTAACTGATGTTGAAGAAAAAAGATTAAAACAACAAGAGGTAGAAGCTAAAATTATTACCCAAGAAAACAAACTCTTGACCAGTAAAAATGATTTTATCAATGCCAAAGTTGAAATTGGTAGAATTACCGCTGAATATGGCGAAAAAGTATCGAAAGCACAAAGCGACCAATTTACGGCCTTGAGCAATCAGTTTGACACCGAAGCACAAGTGAGTAAATTGGAAAATCAATATGCCAATTACAGCATTCGAAATGGCATGTATTACATCAAAGCGGTGCAAAGTGGCTACATTAATCGTGCACTACAAGCCGGAATTGGCGAAACCATCAAAGAAGGAACGCCAATTGCCACCATCATGCCATCGAAGTACGATATCGCGGTAGAAACTTTTGTGAGTCCAGTTGACTTACCTTTAATCAAAAAGGGAGAAAAAATTAGAGTTTGGTTTGACGGATGGCCAACCATTGTCTTCTCAGGGTGGCCCGATATGTCCTATGGAACTTTTGGCGGACAAATTGTCGCTATAGAAAATTTTATAAGCGCTAATGGAAAATTTAGAGTTTTAATTGCTCCCGACCCAAAAGAAGACAAATGGCCTAGTCAACTAAGAGTCGGCTCTGGCGCAGAAACGATCGCTTTGCTAAACACTGTTCCGGTATGGTTTGAAATCTGGAGAACCCTCAATGGCTTCCCTCCTGATTATTACAAAACGGCAAAAAGTGACGAACCAACTAAAGCAAAAAA
>JBOFUD010000459.1:0-4633 GCA_051652385.1 Flavobacterium sp. | reverse complement strand
AGATATTAGAGATGGATCTTCTGCAACTGCTCCAACATTGATTTCTTTAGGTTTAGATCCTTTCACCAACGGTAATAAATTGGACTATTCTACTCTACACTTTACGAATAATGTTACGGCAAATTTAGGAAAACATACTTTGGTGTTTGGCGCCAATTTTGAACGTTTTGTGTCAAACAACTCTTTCTTTCCAGGATCTAATGGGGTTTATGTTTTTAACTCTATTGCGGACTTTAAAGCGGCTGCCACTCAATCTGCTGCAAATGGTAACCAACCTTCTACGTTATTACCTAATCGTTTTCAATACCGTTATTCGGCACTTCCCGGAGGAGCTGAACCATTACAAGTATTGAAATATAATAAGTACGACGCATACGTACAAGATGAAATTAAGCCTTATGAAAATTTAAGATTGACTTTTGGTGTTAGAGCAACTGCTGTTTCTTTTTCAAACACTGCCTTAGAGAATCCTTTGGTAAATACCTTGACTTTCGCTAATGGAGAAAAATTCAATACGGGTGAGATGCCTAAAACACAAATTTTAATTGAACCAAGATTTGGATTCAATTTAGATTTAAACAACGATGCAACGACACAAGTTCGTGGAGGAACAGGAATTTTTACAGGGAGACCTCCAGCTGTGTTTTTGTCTAATGCTATTGGGAATAATGGTGTTCTTACTGGATTTATCGATGCAAGTGGTCCAGCATTAACAGCAGGAAAATATGGTTTTACCCCAACGCCTCAACAATATTTTACACCAGCTGTAGCAGCTTTGCCGTCAACTATTGAGTTGGCTTTGACTCAGAGGAATTTTAAATTTCCGCAAACTTGGAAATCTAATATCGCAGTAGATCAAAAATTACCTTTTGGATTTATTGGAACAGTTGAAGGGATTTTCAGTAAAAACATCAATGCGGTAAATTATTACAATGCTAATTTAGACAAGCCAACAGGGACTTTCGCAGGGCCTGATAAGCGTCCGAGATATGCCAACACCGATGCTGGTGTTAGAATTAATGATAATGTATCAAGCGCAGTTGTTTTGGAAAATACCGATGAGGGGTATTTTTACTCTACAACATTCAAGTTAGAGTATCCTTATCAAAATGGGTTGTGGGGATCTATTGCGTACACGCACTCGGGAGCGTATGATTTAATGTCAGCCGGTTCTATTGCTGCTGGTTCTTGGACTGGTGCAAGATCGGTTAATGGTAATAATGATTTAGCACTTTCTGCTGCCAACACGAATACACCAAACAGAATCGTGGGTATATTAGGGTATAAAATAACCTATGGAGACAAATTTGGAGGGGCAACTTCTGTTAATTTAGGATACATTGGTGAGCAAGCAGGTACGTTTACATACTCATATGGAGGAGATATGAATGGAGATCGAGTTAATTTTAACGACTTGATGTTTGTACCCCTCAAAGGAAGTGATATTCGTTTTGATCCAATTCGTGTAGATCCTAGGGTTCCTACTTCTGCTATTGTATTTACTGAGGCGCAACAGCAAGCGGCTTTTGAACAATATATTCAACAGGATGAATATTTAAGATCTCGTAGAGGCATGTATACAGAACGTAATGCAAGTGTATTGCCAATGTTGCACAGATTGGATTTGTCTGTAACTCAAGATTTCTTTGTAAAAATTGGAGGTAAGAATAATAATTTTCAATTTAGAGCTGATATTTTGAACTTCACCAACTTGTTAAACAAGGATTGGGGGGTGTCAAAAAGAGTTACTAATCCAAATATCATAAACGCTTCAAGTACGGTATCAGGAGTTCCATTTTTTCAAATGGCTACACAAACAGATACCGCTGGAGTACGTACTTTAGTTAAAGATACTTTCCAAAAAAATGCAAGTGTATTTGATGTTTGGCAAGCACAGTTTACTTTAAGATATATTTTCGGTAAATAAATACAAGTTAAGTTTTCATAAACGGCATTCACTTTTGGTGTTTGCCGTTTTTTTTATCCCTTTTTTTCCTATATTTGAATTTCAAAAACTAAATAATTTATGTACGAATTTTTACAAAAATTTCACTCGGGTTGGGCTTACTTGGTCTTGTTACTCTTGGTAGTAGCAGTAGTTAATGCCATCATTGGTTTTACAGGTAAAAAAGCATTTACCCCAAAAGATCGTAAAATTGCCTTATTTGCGCTTATTTTTACCCACGTTCAATTTCTTATCGGGTTGGTTCTTTATTTTGTTTCTCCTTTAGGTTTGAAATCTTTTGGACAAATGGGTGATAAAGCCCTGCGATTAACCTCCTTAGAGCACCCTTTGATTAACATCATTGCAATCATTTTAATTACTATTGGATGGTCTAAACACAAAAAACTAACCGATGGAACGGCTCAATTCAAAACTTTTGCTATTTTTTATGGTGTAGGTTTATTATTGATTTTAAGCAGGATTCCATGGTCTATGTGGTTTTAAGTTTTATAACAATCCACATGATTCCATTGTTTTAAGAGAGTACTAATTTAAAAAAGTCAGATGAAAAAAATAGTAGCTATTCTTTTTTTGTTTATTCTGTTTCTTTACGGATTCAGTCAAACCAAAACCAAAGAAAAAGCGGTCAGCTTCAAAGACACAATTAAAAAGGAGAGAAGTAATCTTTTGCTGCCAGCTTTTTCGAAAGATACCGTTTTTGATCCGAATGTCGCTTACACCGTCTATAAAAAAAATGGTCATGCGTCGTACTACGCAGAAAAGTTTCATGGGAGAAAAACAGCTAGTGGTCAGCGATTTGACATGCATAAATTGACAGCAGCTCACAAAAAATTACCTTTTGGAACTAAAATCCGCGTGACAAATGAAGCCAACGGGAAATCAGTTATTGTGGAAGTTAACGATAGAGGTCCATTTGTGAAATCTAGAGAAATTGATTTGTCCAAAAAGGCATTTATGGCTATCGCCTCTTCCAAAAATGCAGGAGGTATGAAAGTAACCATTGAAATGATCTCCAAGAAGTAAGTATTCTGTTTTTACGTATCAAACAATTTTGCCTAGGATTTTAATTCTAGGCTTTTTTTTGCTTGTAGTTGTCAACTAGTTTTTAAGGATATTGTATACATTTGATGCATGGACAATAGTGCTGGGCAACGTAAAATTATTCACATCGATATGGATGCTTTTTATGCATCTGTAGAACAATTGGACAATCCTTTACTCAGAGGGAAACCCATTGCGGTTGGTGGAAATGAAACTAGAGGCGTGGTGGCAGCAGCAAGTTATGAAGCCAGAAAATTTGGAGTTAAAAGTGCACTAAGTAGTGTATTGGCCAAAAGATATTGCCCAGAATTAATTTTTGTTGCCCCTAGATTTGACCGTTATAAAGAAATTTCCAAACAAATTCAACGTATTTTTTATGAGTACACAGACCTCGTGGAACCACTTTCGCTCGACGAGGCGTACCTTGATGTTACCCAAAACAAAAAGGGTAATCCTAGTGCTACTTTAGTTGCGCAGGAAATTAGAGCACGCATTTTTAAAGAGGTCGGACTAACTGCGTCCGCCGGAATTTCTATCAATAAGTTTATTGCGAAAGTGGCCAGTGATTATCACAAACCGAATGGGCAAAAAACAGTTAGTGGTGCAGAGGTATTTCCTTTTCTCGAAAATTTACCTATCAAAAAATTTTATGGTGTGGGCAAAGTCACCACCGAAAAAATGTATCAATTAGGTATTTTTTCTGGGTTGGATTTGAAAAGTAAAAGTTTGAGCTTCTTAGAAGAGCATTTCGGAAAATCTGGAAATTTTTATTTTGAGGTGGTTCGTGGCATTCATAACAGTCCTGTTCAAGCGTCTAGAGTTACTAAATCGGTAGCGGCAGAGCATACCTTTGATGTAAATTTGTCTTCAGAAATATTTATGATGGAAAAGCTAGTGAGTATTGCGCAGCAATTAGAAAGTAGGCTTCGAAAGCAACAGATTTCTGGAAAGACGATCACTTTAAAGATCAAATACAGCGATTTTACACAACAAACACGCAGTAAAACTTTGTCTTATTTTATTTCTGATCAAAATTTAATTCTTGAAATTAGCAAAGAATTGTTGTATCAAGAACGATTGAAAGATTCTGTTCGTCTTTTGGGTATTGCCATGAGTAATTTAAATACGGAACAAAAACGAACTGTGGCCATACAGCTACAGTTTGATTTTTAGGACTTTGTGATGTTCAACAAGAGTTAAATGCAAAATAAAGTAGCTAAGCTTTTTAAAAAACAGTTACTTTTGACTTCTAAATGTTAGAAGTATGAAACACATCACGGATTACGAAAATGCTAAGGCAAGGTACTTCTCCACTTTGGATCTCAAAGTTACTTCAATGATTTCGATGAGTTTTCATGGAGAGTTTTTAGATTCGGTGAAACATTCTTTCGCTGATTTCAAGAGACTTCGAGATATTTTGCCCAAAAACTCCGAGGTAGTTCCAGCTGAATCTCTCCGAAATTCTTTATTGGAAGATGTGGTCATACTTACAAACACCAAATTGGAAATTGTATTTGCTTCCAATAATTTGTCTAAAATGAACGGCTACACTGAAAAAGAAGTTCTTGGGAATAGTCCGAAAATGTTTCACGGAGCCCAAACCAACTCCCTTACCTCACGCGCCAT
>JBOFUD010000458.1:0-1983 GCA_051652385.1 Flavobacterium sp. | reverse complement strand
CACCTAGTTTTCTTCCACTCACTATTCCCATATCAAGTAGGAAGATTGCTAAAAATCCTTTAAAAATATCCGTGGTAAAAGGCTTAATTCCTAAAGCAGCTTTATCACTTGCCAACAAACCGATCACCAAACTACCAATGATTAAAAGTACACTTCCATTGGTAAAAGAATGTTTGATAACCTCAGAAAGCTTTGAAGAAGGAGCATCGCTTTTGGAATACATTTGTATTAAAATAACCCCTACAATTATAGCTGGAGCCTCCATAAGTGCCATCACTGCGACCATGTGACCGCTAAAATTTTGACCCTGCATCTCAAGAAATGAAATAGCCGTAACAAAGGTAACGGCACTTACAGAACCATATGCCGCAGCAATGGCGCCTGAATTGTCGATATTAAATTTTCGCTTTAGTATGAAAAAGGTATAAAGTGGAATTAGAACTGAAATAACCATTCCAAATAAAATTTCCCAAATAATGTGCATAGAAAAATCACTATGAGCCAATTCTTGCCCCCCTTTAAAACCTATGGCAAACAAAAGATAGAGGGATATAAATTTGGAGGTA
Organism: Flavobacterium sp.; assembly: GCA_051652385.1. Lineage (GTDB taxonomy): Bacteria > Bacteroidota > Bacteroidia > Flavobacteriales > Flavobacteriaceae > Flavobacterium. The sequence goes on along the minus strand of JBOFUD010000458.1, from coordinate 1,417 downwards.
TCATGCGGAATTTCTAAATCACTTTTGAGATATACCGCAATTATTCCGAGTAAAAAAAACAATAAAGCAGGGTTGGTAATATTTTCAATTAAAAGATCAAAATTCATAGTATTAGTTTTCGTTTATTTATCTATTTTACTTCGCCGAAGCTCTTTGCAACTTATCATTTATGGCAATTCCTAGTCCTTGATTGGGTACCTCCTCCACGAGAAGAACATCCAGAGATAAAGCATCCAAACCATGAAGAACGGCGTACAATCGCGAAGCCGCCTCGTTTAAATCCCCCTTTACCGATAAAACTTCCTGATGCACAATGGCAGGATGCTCATACGGCTGAGAAAAAGCCATAACTCCTATTTTTTGATGCTGAAAAGACAACAGTGCTGCTGCTACATTTGAGGTAAAAACAGTAGGCGTAGCTGGAGCATAGTGTTTAGACAACATTCCGGGTGCCGAAGGAGCGACATCATCTTTGGTGATTATTTTTAAATTTCCAACTATCGACTCAATAGCTTCGATTGGCGTAGCTCCTGCACGATACAAGATGGGGTGATCGCCTTCGAATCCGACAATAGTGGATTCAATTCCTGTGGCACATGCTCCACCATCTAAAACATGAAGTACACTCGCATCGAAATAATCAGCAACATGTTGGGCTGTAGTTGGACTAATGGACCCAAAAGGATTCGCACTTGGCGCAGCCAAAGGAAAATCAAGCTGTTGCAACAACGCCAACGTCAAAGGATGGTTGGGTACACGAACCGCCACGGTATCTTTGCCCGCGGTTATCAAATCTGACACATGAGGTTGCTTTTTCAAAACAAGTGTCAAGGGGCCAGGCCAAAAGGCTTTTGCTAAAAGCAATGCTTTTTCTGGAAGTTCAGACACCACACGATGTAAATCTTCTAAAGATTTTAAATGTACAATAAGGGGATTGTACAAAGGTCTTTTTTTTAATTCAAAAATAGTTAAAATCGCTTTATCGCTAAAAATATTTCCTGCCAAACCATACACCGTTTCAGTGGGAATTGCAACAATTTTATCAGCATTTAGCAGGGTAACTGCTTTTTGAATTTCGGTTGTTTCATTCATATAATTAGGGATTACAATAATTACAAAATCCTGGATCTTCGGATTTTTTTTGGTGAGGATAAATATCTTCACAGGTGAACCTACAATATTTACATTGGTACAAGTGACTTACAACTGAGTTCGTGGCAGCTCCGCAACAAGAACAAGGCAATCCTATTCGGACATCGGTTACTACAAAACCCGGCATGGCACAAGTGGGACATAAACTAGTTGCATTTTGTACTAGTTTATGGGTAGCAGTCCCAATAACCGTCATCCGTGAAGGGTTGTACAAGGCCCGCATATCGGTTTCAATGAACATCGAATCACCGAGCGATTTAAAGTG
>JBOFUD010000457.1:0-1636 GCA_051652385.1 Flavobacterium sp. | reverse complement strand
CCCATTTTTTTATGTTTTTTGAGACAATTCCTTGAAATTTTTTATTGGTTGCCAATCCCAAATAAGAAGTGCCTCCAAAATAAAGATACTTCTTATGGTTTATTGTTATGGTTCTATCTGGAAATTGATGGACTATCATTGGGATTATAAAAGCGTTACTCCGGTTCCATTTAGAGGGGAGTACTTTATTTTTCCATAATCGATCGTTACTCCAGTTGCAATGTCTTCGCCCAAAAGGAGCGCACCATCCATATCCACATAATCGAGTAGTGGGAGTAAATGTGCGATGGCAGAAATTCCCACGGTAGATTCGGTCATGCAGCCCACCATGGTTTTTAATCCAAGTTTTTTGGCTTCTTCCAGCATTCGTTTTCCGGGTGTTAGGCCGCCGCATTTTACTAGTTTGACATTTACGCCATGAAAATGATGGTGACATTTGGCTACATCTGATTCGATTATGCAGCTTTCATCGGCTATAATAGGCAGGGCCGAATGTTTGAAAACTTCTTTATGTGCTTCCCAATTATCGGCTTTCATGGGTTGTTCTAGAAATTCAACACCCAATTTTTTTAAAGCAACGGAATTAGTAATGGTTTCCTCAACGCCCCAGCCACAATTGGCGTCAATTCTAAAAACAGCGTCGGTGTATTTTCTTAATTCAGTTACAATTTCAATATCTTCTTTCGTGCCTAATTTTATTTTGTAGATAGGCCAAGGGAGTTCTTTCATTTTTGCTACCATTTTTTCTATTGAAGCAATACCGATAGTGTAATCGGTAAGGGGATTTTTTTCAGTAGAATAATTCCAGAGTTCGTAGAGTTTTTTGCCTTTTTTTCGGGCATACAAATCATTGTAGGCCATGTCTAAGGCACAAAGTGCAAACCTATCGTCTTTCAAAAACGGATGAACCAGGTTCCAAAAATCTTCTGGAGTTTCGGATGTAGTGTTTTCGATTAACGGGCGAATTTTTTCCAAATCAGCGCGCATCATGGGAACGGTGATGTGATAATACGGATTGGAAGTGGCTTCTCCAAATCCCGAATGTCCTTCACTTTGGAGTTCTACAATTAGCGAAGGCTGAAAATCGATAGATTCCCTAGAAATGGTAAAAGTGTGTTTTAATTTCAGGTTGTATTCACGAATGATTAGTTGCATAGAATAGTGATTTTTGTGTTGTAATAATAGTTAATAACCCAGCCAAAGTAATGCGTTTACAAAACCATCTCGCCACAATTTTTCGTTGTGTTTTCCACCGGTTATGATGGTTTTTTTAGTCAGATGTTTACAAGAACAGCGTTTGGTATTGAGGATGTTTTCGATAGTATTCAAGTCATTAACCATGCTATCATCATCACCTTCTTGGTCGCCACAAAGGAAATAGTATTTTGTCTTTATTTTTGAAGTTTGTAATGTCAGCGCTAGAATGTCTTCTCGATTGATCCAGAATGCAGGAGAAAAAACGCCTGCTTTACCAAAAACTTCAGGGTGTTTTAAGGCCGCATAAAAAGCAGTAAGTCCACCCAAAGAGCTCCCAATAATCAGCGTGTGTTTTTTATCGGATTTGGTGCGGTATTTTTTATCGATGCTTGGTTTTAGCGTATTGACAATAAAATCTAGGTATTGATTGGCTTTGCCG
>JBOFUD010000456.1:0-2169 GCA_051652385.1 Flavobacterium sp. | reverse complement strand
TGACTCTAAATTCCTTTTCCATGGGTACTGCGTTTGTATTGGGGTTTGTTTCCAATAAGGTGGTCGCAGTTTTTTTGGGACCCTCTGGAATGGCCATAATGGGTAATTTCAGAAATCTAGCGACCATGTTAAAATCAGTCGCTACACTCGGGATTAGTACTTCTTTGGTGAAATTAGTTGCTGAGAATAAAGAAAACAAATTGGCACTTTCAGAGATTTATGCTACTTTTTTGTCTGTATTTCTTTTACTTTCCTCCTTGCTGGCTATTGGCGTTTTCTTTTTTGCGGAGGCTATCGCTCAACTTTTGTTTTATTCAGACCAATGGATTGCCCCTATTCGTATCGTGGGTTTGTCCTTGCCATTGGTGTTGCTTAATACATTTTGGCTAGCCATTTACAATGGATTGGAACAATTCAAAACCCTTGTTTTGGTTCAATTGGTATCCTCTGTTTTGGTCTTTATGGTAACAATAAGTTTGATTTATTTTCATGCCATTGATGGAGCGATATGGGCGATTGCTATAAGCGAAGTACTAATGGTGCTCACGGCTTTAGTTTTTGTTATAAAAGACAAACGCTTTTTTCACTTTCCCTTTCGGTTTTTAATAAAAAAAGAACAGCTAAGCGCTATTCAGAAATTTTCCGCAATGGCTTTGCTTACGGCTATTATTGCGCCGCTTACCTTGCTTTTGATTCGAAATTCGATTACAACAAACTATTCTTTAGCCGAAGCTGGGTATTGGGAAGCAACCACAAAATTATCTAATTTTTACATGCTTTTTTTTACCTCGGGATTGTCCTTGTATTATATGCCAAAACTAGCTTCGTTACAAACGGATGATGCTTTTATGCAAGAAGTAAAGGTTTATTTTTCCTCCTTTGTTCCTTTGTTTTTACTAATGATACTCCTCTTGTTTTTTACCAAAGAATGGATTTTACAATGGGTATTCACGCCTGATTTTTTGAAAATTAAATCCGTTTTGATCTGGCAATTGATCGGGGATTTTTTTAAGATACTAACCTTAGCTTTTGGGTACCAAGTTTTAGTCAAAGCGCGTCTCAAAGTTTATTTTTTTCTTGAAATCGCTTTTAATTCAAGTTATTTGGTATTGTCACTTTATTGGAGTAAGACTCACGGTTATGAAGGAGCGATTCAAGCGTATGCTTGTGCTAGTGCCTTAGGTTTTGTTATGATTTTGGTAGTGTTTAGAAAACTATTCTTACCAAAAAATTAAAGGTTCCAAGCCGCTACATAGTGTTGGGCGATTTTTGCATGATGATGCTCCTTTTCGATAAATGCTCTAGCACGATGACTTATTTCAAATAGCTCCTCTGGATTTTCTATTAAATACGATAGTTCATTGACCAAATAATTGGTGTCAGGTAAAGCGTGTATAGCTACTCTTTCGGTCAAATTATAGTGGTTGGTAAACGCCTCACTTGCGCCTGTAAAAACTACTTTGCCTTTGGCCATGGCTTCTAATGCATTGTATCCCTGGTCTATAGCATGAATTTGATCGAGTACGATATGTGCTTTATTATATAAGTGGATGTATTGCTCATAGGGTTCGTTTTCGCAAATAGAGATACTAACTTTGGTTCCGTATTTCTTAGCAATTTCAGCTACTGCTTTTTCAAAATATGCGATTCCTTTTTTGATGTAACTCCCTCGATTGATGCCTAAGAAAATGATAAGGGGTTCTTTTGCCGATAAAGATTCAAAAGGAATCTTGTCACAATTGATAGGGTTCGGAATCATGGACGTATCGAATCCCATTCGGCCCATAGGAATTTTATAATCTAGGTCGGAAGTCGTCATCGATTGACAATTTTGAGCCAACCAATCAAAGGTTTTTCGGTAGGATGTTTGGGTGTATTTTAACGGGAACTCATAGTGCTTTTTCAGCTTTGAATTCTCAAAAAAAGGGGTCAAAATAGAGTAGGGTAGTTCTCTTTTTAACAAATAATCAATTACGGGAGTTTCGTCTCCGCAAATGAGCAAACTTCGGCTTTTTATGGTAGCAAATACTTTTTTATAAAGATATCTTGAGAACCAAGGCAAGGTTTCAATAGCATCTGAATTAATGAGTTGAACATGATCAAAACCTTTTATTTTGGTTAACAAAAAATAGAACCGAATGGCATGTTCGATTTTTTCAATCTCAAAAG
>JBOFUD010000455.1:0-4351 GCA_051652385.1 Flavobacterium sp. | reverse complement strand
TTGCGTAAAAATATCGATTAGAATTTTCTGTCATCATCCAAACTTTTGTTTTTCAATCAAATAGGTTGTCAAAATTTTTTCAAAATTATCACCAACACCAACCGGCAAGTACACAATCTTGTTCTGAGCGCAGGTCATTACCACTTTTTCATGATATTTTTTAATTTTTTGCTCGTAGGCTTCCTTAATAGATTCAGCAAAAATCGCAATTTCTTCACCAGATTCCAAATCAACAAAGCGACGTGGCTTCGAATCAAAGTCAAAATGAAATTCTGTCTTATGATCTATCACATGAAACAACACTACTTTATGCTTGTTATGCTTCAAATGTTGCAACGCAGAAAATAATTTTTCTTCTGAATCTTCGCCTCCATCCGTTTGAAACATATCGGTAAAAAGTAAAATCATCGATCTACGATGCATTTTTTCTGCAATCTGGTGTAAATAGGTGAAGGTATCTGTTTTTTTTGAAGCGGCTGGAGCATCAAGTAAATGCTCAAGAATATCGAGCAACATTCTATGATGCCTATCACTACCTTTTTCGGGTGCATAATATTCGTAGGTATCCGCAAAAACACTCAGCCCAACTGCGTCTCTTTGTTGCTTTAGAATAGCCATCAAAACTGCAGCCGCCAAAACCGAAAAACCAATCTTGTTTTCGTAAAAACTCTGCCCACCAGCAAGCTTGGGATAGTGCATCGAAGACGAATTGTCAATAATGATATGACAACGCATATTCGTTTCTTCTTCAAAACACTTGGTGTACAATCGATCAGTTTTGGCAAACAATTTCCAATCGATATGCTTGGTACTCTCTCCAGAATTATACACTTTATGCTCAGAAAATTCGGCTGAAAAACCATGAAATGGACTTTTGTGCATGCCGGAAATAAACCCTTCCACTACTTGTTTGGCCAACAATTCCAGATGCTTAAAACTGGCTATCTTTTCTATTTGAGAGGCTATCTTCATCAGTCAAATATATTAAAAATCACCCTGCCAAACGAAAATTCCAACAACATTGTATCACCATAACCGCTGCTTGTTCCATTTTAGTACAGTAGAAAAACCAAACCCTTCAATAAAAAACCATCCATACGCCCACCAACCATAAAAAAATAGCAACTACAAGATATAAAAATCACAAAATAAAACTGGCCAACACGAATTTTAAACCAACGTAACACTGTTTGTTATGAGTGAATAAATATGATACTACTCAAAAATGAAGATCATTTAGAAACGATCACAAAAGGCATTGTCAGGAAGCAAGGTCCCGCTATTCGCTATATCTTAGTTTTTTTTGAACAAAAAACTAAGGATACCACTGCTATCGGGGTTAAGGAGCTACAATTTGCCTCTTGGTATAAAGAATAAATCCTAAAATTCACCCCCTAGTTTTCTGGAGCCAACTCTAATTCAAGGCCTTCTAGCGCTTCCGTTATCGGAATTTGACACCCCAACCTACTGTTTGCCTTTACATAAAAAGCCTCAGACAACATTGCTTCCTCATCATCTCCCATAGGCGGCAAGGCCACTTCATTTAGAACATAACACTGGCAAGAAGCACACATAGCCATACCGCCACAGGTCCCCTCTACAGGCAATTCATACGCCTTGCATAATTCCATAATATTCATCGCCATATCCGTTGGTGCTTGCAATTCATGCACTACGCCTTCTCTATCCTTAATCCTGATTAAAACATCCATTTTGTTTCCTCCTTTAATTATTTGATCTCAAGATCTAATATATATTCTTTATTATTTTTTTTATTACTAATTGCCAAACGGAGAACATCCGCTTGATTGATGGTGTACACTACCAATATATCAGGACTATACACCCCATCGATAGTCTTAAAAACCAACTTCCCTTCGTAAGTAGTATTTACTAGGCCATTTTTCTCTGTCCTTGTTTTGATTTGTTCTTGAGAGGTTAATAGCGCTGAATTGTAGGCGGTATTTTCTTCCATTTGAGCCTTATCCCCACTAAACTGGATTAAAAACTCAGCACCCGTAATTTTCAGATAACCTAAACGGTTAGAAAAAACCATAATCGGGGATTTGAATGAGGTGTTTTGCCATTCTCCATCAACAGCAACATAGGCATTTTTTACAAAAGCTTCTTGAATGAGCTCCTGTCCGTAATTTTTATAAAATGCCAACAACAAAACAAGAAATAAGTACTGTTTCTTCATAAAAGTTTGGTTTTTTGGTTAATAAATCAAATATAAATTTTTCTTTGAATAAAGAAAGAAAATTAAAACGAAATATTTATCTACTATTCAATTCAAAAAACGCTCATGAAAAAACTTACTACACATCAGCCCCTACAAAATGCCACTAGAGGATAAAAAAAAAGAATCCAACAAATGAATTCTTTTAATTATTAACCTCAAAAAAACCTCACTAAATTTAGCTGAATCTAGCTACAAGACATTTACCACTGTTTCTATCTGAGGAGCAAATTTCTTGATGGTTGTTTCAACACCAGCCCTCAAGGTCATCTGATTGACACTGCAACTTGTGCAAGCTCCCTCGAGCCTGACCTTGACATGCTTGCCCGCATCGATACTTATCAAGGTAATATCTCCGCCATCTGATTTAAGAAAAGGCCTAATTTCGTCTAATGCTTTCATCACATTTTCCGTTAATTCTTCTGTTGTCATACTCATGCACTATTTTAAAAGCAACCATTACTAAATAATTACAAGGATGGGTTGCCGACTATTATTTATTTTTTTACCGATGAGCAACCTGCCATTGTGGTGATTTTTATTGCCTCTGTAGCTGGTAAACTTTGATTTCTATTAACCGTCTCTTGCACCACATTTCGCGTGATTGTCTCAAAAATACTTCCGATAATTGAATCGGTTTGTAAAGCAGCAGGACGACCATAATCGCCAGCTTCACGTATAGATTGCACAATTGGCACTTCGCCTAAAAATGGAACCCCCAAATCGGTGGCCAAATCTCTCGCCCCTGCCTCTCCAAAGATATAGTATTTATTATTAGGAAGTTCTTGAGGGGTAAAATAGGCCATGTTTTCAATAATACCTAGAACCGGAACATTGATGGCTTCAGATAAAAACATGGCTACGCCTTTTTTGGCATCGGCCAAAGCTACTGCCTGAGGCGTACTTACTACTACAGCACCAGTAACAGGCAAAGACTGCATAATCGATAAATGAATATCACCGGTTCCTGGAGGCAAATCGATTAATAAAAAATCCAATTCTCCCCAATGTGCATCAAAAATCATTTGGTTCAAGGCTTTGGAAGCCATAGGACCTCTCCAAATAACCGCTTGACTAGGCGAAGTAAAGAAACCAATAGAAAGCATTTTTACCTCATAACTCTCTACGGGTTTCATTTTGGATTTTCCGTCTATTTCAATCGAAATTGGTTTTTCATTTTCTACATCAAACATAATAGGCATCGATGGTCCGTAGATATCAGCATCTAAAACACCAACGCTGAAGCCCATTTTCGCTAAAGAAACTGCTAAATTTGCAGTCACTGTCGATTTTCCTACTCCTCCTTTTCCTGAGGCTACTGCAATAATATTTTTGATACCAGGAATAGCTTTTCCTTTTATCTCTGCCTTTTCTGGAGCCTCAACTTTACTATTAATTTTAATGATTGCCTCAGCGGATACTTTTTCTAATATTGTTTTTTTAATATCGTCTTCCGCTCTTTTTTTGATGTGCATGGCTGGCGTATGCAACAACAAATCAACGACTACTTCGTTTCCAAAAGTAACCACATTGGCAATTGCACCACTTTCGACCATGTTTTTTCCTTCGCCAGCAATAGTAATGGTTTCTAAGGCTTTCAGTATTTCTTTTCTATCTAGTTTCATCTTAAATTATTTAGCTACTTCTACATTTTTGTAGGACAAATTTTCAAAGACAAAGATAATGGTTAATTTTTTGAATCAATTAGGATTGAATTGAAAAAATCAATACTGAAATAGCTGAAATTACTTTAAAAGTAAGGATTTAAGATAATTTTATAAAAAATTTGAAATTAGTCAACTACTATTTCGGGCATCCAAAAATGTGCTTCCAAATTTACGATTTGGTTGTCTCGAATCACGACTCCTTCACTCTCTAGTAATTGCTGCATCAAGTTTGTTCCCTCAAAATGGAGCTTTCCTGTTAAGAGTCCCTTGCGGTTAACTACTCGATGCGCAGGAACATCCTCAAGACAATGAGAGGCGTTCATGGCCCAGCCCACCATTCGTGCAGACCGTGCCGTACCAAGAGCTTTGGCTATGGCGCCATAAGTGGTAACTTTGCCATAGGGTATCGTACGCACAATAGCATACACGCGTTCAAAAAAACTAG
>JBOFUD010000454.1:0-1631 GCA_051652385.1 Flavobacterium sp. | reverse complement strand
GAGGAATATCGGATCTAATTTTTCCTGTTGTAATAACACTTTGGCTCTTTCCTCGGTCGCTTCGGGAAAAGGAAATTCATTGGCAGGATTTCTAAAAAATATCCCCGTTCTGGCAATAGGGGACACCGATAGATAGGACTCCGAAACATAATTAACAGTAGTGCCAATCCACCAAAAATGAGGGTCTCGATATTCTAGCCCAAGGCTTATGGCTTGTTGAGGCATTCCCTCTTGATGATAATTTTTAAGAATGGCTTTTCCAAAATCAAAAACAGGGTTGGTATTTTGCAGCGAAGCTTGGGCATCATTGGTTACCGTAACATTGGGGTTGCTGGCATAAATATACCGGCCATAAGCTGCTGCTAATGTCGTTTTCAAGGTGCTGCTAATAGGATATTCAAGACTTACTTCAGCACCCAAATTTTGTTTGTCAAGTCCTGTTAGGGTTTGTCCCACGAAGGCATCGGTATTGGTATAACCAGCGCCGTCATCAAAAATTCCTTCGGCATAAAAAAAGGAATGATCGGTTGTGTTTTTTTGCAACGCAAAGTAAGTGGTCAAACGCGCTTTCAAAAAAGGCGTTCGGTATTGATACGTCGCTTCCAAACTGCTTTGGGTTTCGCTTGAAAGAGCAGCAACAATGGTATTATTTAATCGAGCGTTGGGAAATGTATTTTGAATGGTGGGCGCTTTACTCAAATGAGCGGCATGGAATAAAAAGGCTTGCTTGCCAGAAATTTTATAAGTCATTCCTGCTTTGAATCCGAAATTTTCGAAGGTGATTTTAGGACTCTTTCCTAAGGAATTGTTTTCGTAAATCCCGTTTTTGTACACTCCTTCGCGCTGATAACTTGTGGTAGAAAATTGTTGTCCTACATAAAAATGAATTGAATTAAATCGGAATTGAAACTGAGTAAAAGCTTGATATACCTGCGCTTTCATGAAATAATTATAGCCGTATTTATCGCCTTCGACTACTTGCCGATTGGGATGATTCAAGTCGGATTGCGCTTGATCACCGGTATAAAACCCATCCAAATCTTCAAAAAAAGTGCCTCCCAAAAGATCGACCACTTTTTGATACTGCTGCGTTTTTGAGGTTTTAAAATGAGCTCCAGCCGTGATCGAAACATGCTCTGAAAGTTGAGAGTTCAAGAGACTGTTGGCTGCCCAAACGGTTTCGTCAGCTCGATCTTCGTAGAGGATATAGTTACTTCTTGAAGGTTCGTACCCAAGAATGTTTCCATTTCCATCCAAAATAGGTTTTTGATTGGCTTGGTAAAGCGCGTTCCAATTGATTTGTGGATTTTCTAAAAAGGCCAAACGGCTTTTTTCGGCATTTTCGGCATCCGGAATGAAAGCTCCAGAAAATTCGCCGTTGTCCCGTTCGTAAAGTGAGCTAAAATAACTCGGCATTTTTCGATAATACGTGGGGTCAGGATTATTGGCCTTTTGAAAATCGATACTGCTGTTGCTAATTTTTCCCCATTGATAAAGCGCTCCGGAATGGAGTTGTGTTTTGTCATTAATTTTGAAAAAATGATTAAAAAGTAAGAGGGGTTCTTCAACGGTTTTGATTCTGGCGTTTCGTTTTTTACCATTTTGAAAGCCCCAATAAGAGTTGTATTGCG
>JBOFUD010000453.1:0-1608 GCA_051652385.1 Flavobacterium sp. | reverse complement strand
TAATGACAAATAATTTAAAAGTGACTGATTTAGAGCGCTATTTTCAACAATTTCGCAAAAACATCATTGGAATTGATCAAGAATTTGATTCTCCTTTTGGTCCCAAAAAAATACTATACACTGATTGGACCGCTAGTGGTCGATTGTATCGCCCCATTGAAGAAAAATTGATGAATGCATTTGGTCCTTTTGTAGCGAATACCCATACCGAGACCACTGTTTCGGGTACCGCAATGACCAAAGCGTATCATCACGCTCGAAACGTGATTAAAAATCATGTCAACGCCAATCAAAACGACGTACTGATTACCGATGGGGCGGGAATGACTGGCGTAGTCAATAAATTTCAGCGCATTTTAGGAATCAAAGTTCCAGAGAATTTGAAGGATTTTGTGGCCATTCCAGCCGAGAAAAAACCGGTGGTTTTTATTTCTCATATGGAACACCATTCCAATCATACTTCGTGGCTAGAAACCATAGCCGATGTTGAGGTGATTCCCTCAACCGAGGACGGACTGTTTTCATTAGAAAACCTAACCATTTTACTCGAAAAATATAAAGAGCGCACCCTGAAAATTGCCTCTATTACCTCTTGTTCCAATGTTACAGGTATTCGAACGCCCTATCATGAAGCAGCCAAATTAATGCATCAACACCACGGTGTTTGCTTTGTAGATTTTGCTTGCTCAGGCCCTTATGTATCCATCGATATGCATCCTGAAGATAAGGAAGCTTATTTGGATGCCATTTTCTTTTCGCCACACAAATTCTTGGGTGGTCCAGGTACTTCGGGAGTGTTGGTTTTTAATAAAAAATTGTACAACAATATGGTTCCTGATTGTCCAGGTGGCGGAACCGTTTCATGGACGAATCCATGGGGAGAACACAAATACATCGATAATATTGAAGATCGTGAAGATGGTGGTACGCCGGGCTTTTTGCAAGTCATCAAAACCGCATTGGCAATTCAGTTAAAAGACGAAATGGGAATTGATAACATTTTGAAACGCGAGCATGAAATGGTGGATTCTATTTTTGAATCGTTGCAAAACATTGCTAACATCAAAATTTTAGCTGCACAACACCAAGAACGACTAGGGGTAATTTCTTTTTTTATAGACGATTTGCATTTTAATTTGGGGGTAAAATTACTCAACGATCGTTTCGGAATTCAAACCAGAGGCGGTTGTAGTTGTGCTGGAACCTATGGCCACTTTTTGCTTCATGTAGATCAAGAAACTTCAAATAAATTAGTATGTGATATTAGTTTGGGAGATTTAATTCGAAAACCAGGTTGGATTCGAATGTCTATTCATCCAACCAATACTTCTGCTGAAATAGCAATAGTTTGCGAGGCGATTCAATCTTTGGCTAAAAACCATAAAGAATGGGCGTTGGAATACCAGTATAATTCAGAAACCAATGAGTTTGTGCATCAAAACGCTACACCTTTTGAAGATCAATTGGTAGCGCAATGGTTTTCTGAGTAATAAAAATTTTAGAATAAAAAAAACTCATTGCTACAGTTAGTAATGAGTTTTTTTTGTTCAAAAAGTTATCTTTTATGTTTCCATCTTTTGTGTGTCCACAAATAATATTCGGGGGCGT
>JBOFUD010000452.1:0-4298 GCA_051652385.1 Flavobacterium sp. | reverse complement strand
TTCCCATTCCGAACAGAGAAGTTAAGCCCGCCTGCGCAGATGGTACTGCAATTTGTGGGAGAGTATGTCGCCGCCTTTCTTTAATCTGAAATTTTTTCAGATTCTTTAGAACCCTTCATCTTTGATGAAGGGTTTTTTTTGTTTGTAAATATTTTTAAATTGGTGTTTTAAAAAGAAGTATTTTTACAAAAAATAATATTTATGAAACGATTTTTTTGTTTTTTATTCCTGACCGTTTTATTCCATTCATTTGCACAACAGCGGCCAAAATTAGTAATAGGAATTGTAATTGATCAAATGAAAGCAGAGTATTTAGATCGGTTTTACGATGATTATTCTCCAAATGGCTTTAAAAGGCTTATGATTGATGGATTTACCTATAATAATATGAATTATAATTATATGCCCACCTATACCGCACCGGGACATGCCTCAATTTATACGGGTACAACTCCGGCGATTCATGGAATTATTGGTAATGATTGGTTTGTTCGTGAAAATGGCAAAAAAATGTACTGTACCGATGATACTTCGGTTAAAACCCTAGTTCAAGGTTCTGAAAAAGAGGGAATGATGTCGCCAAAAAATTTATTGGCGACTACGGTTACGGATGAATTTCGTATGGCTACTAATTTTAGAGGAAAGGTTATTGGATTGAGCATAAAGGATCGTGGGGCGATTTTACCAGCAGGTCATTTCGCTAATTGGGCTTTTTGGTTTAGTAAATCTGGTGATTTTATTTCTAGTAGTTTTTATGGAAGTAAAATTCCTGATTGGGTAACACAATTTAATACTGAAAAGCAATATTTAGGATACATTCAAAAGGGATGGGATTTATTAAAACCCGCAACCGATTATAATGAAAGCCTTGCAGATAACAATCCTTATGAAGGGAAATTAGATCCTTCTAAACCACCTGTTTTTCCTTATGATTTGAATAAAATTTACAAATCAACAGGAGCTGAAATCATTAAGACAACACCTTTTGGTAATGATCTCTTGGCAGATTTTGCAATTAGAACCATTGAACAAGAGCAATTAGGTCAGGATAATGATGCTGATTTTTTGACGGTTAGTTTTTCATCAACTGATTATGTTGGTCATACTTTTGGGCCAAGATCTATGGAAATTCAAGATACCTACCTTCGTTTGGACTTAACTATAGCTCGTTTTTTAGAGTATTTAGATAAGAATATTGGGAAAGGCAATTATCTCCTTTTTTTAACGGCGGATCATGCTGCTGCAGAGAATCCTGTTTTTTTGAAAGATAACAAATATGAGGTGACTAATGTTCCTGCTAAGCAAACGGTTCAATCGATAGAAAAATTTTCAATGGATACATTTGGAGTTAACTTATTGCTTAATTATTCTAATTTTAATGTGTATTTAAATCGTGATTTAATTGCTTCAAAAGGTTTAGATGGTAAGCATGTTTCCCAAAGCTTCAAAAATTTCTTAATGACTTTGACTTATGTTAAGCGAGTTTATACAGTAGATGAAGTCTTGAATTCATCTGGTGGAGACTATTTTTTGGAGTGTATTTTTAGAGGTTTTGATCCAAAACAAAATGGTGATTTGGTTATCTTGCAAAAAACTGGTTTTATGGAGTATAATGAAACGGGTACAACACATGGAACACCAAATTCTTATGATACGAATGTTCCTTTGTTGTTTTATGGATGGCACGTTAATAAAGGAGAATCTTTTAAAAAAGAATACATAACCTCTATAGCTCCCACTTTGTCTAAAATGCTAAAAATTACTTTTCCAAATGGAACTGAAGCAGAAGTTCTGGAAGAACTATTGGTTAAGAAGTAATTTTTTACAACTTATTATATAAAAAAAAACTCCTGAATGTTCAGGAGTTTTTTTGCTAAAATTTGTTTTCTATTTCTGCGGCTTGTAACATTAAATAATGCAGGTCTGTGTTTTTTATAAAAGGAGCTAAAAGCTCGCTACCTGGACCGTACATGGCCAATTCAGTGTAATCCGCGGAGTGATCGGTACTAATCCATCCCACAGAATTTCGTTTTTTCTGAATTTCTCCCAAGGCTTTTAGAGGTAAATGCCTAGCATTGTAAAGCCCATCTTCTGTTTTAATGGCGGTATAATAACTTAGAATTTCTTTAGCTTCTTCTTCATTTAATATGAATTTATTTGCGTATTCAATTCTGTCGATTACCTGTTTTACACTGGTTTCTTTTCCAATACCGTTTAGAATCCAGTCATTGGTTTGAGTGTACTTTTGTATGGTGTCAAAATTATCATTGGCTTCTTTGCCATAGACAATTCCCGGGTTTGCATTTCCATGGTCAGTTGTTATGATCACCAAGGTATTTTTGTCCTTTTCTGCAAAATCGATGGCTACTTTTATCGCTTCATCATGAGCTACTTGGTCGTAAATTAAACCTGCAACATCGTTTCCGTGAGCAGCCCAGTCTACTTTTCCTGCTTCTACTTGTAGTACAAATCCATTGGGATGGTTTTTCATTTTGTCAATTGCCTTTTTTGTCATTTCGGCAAGAGTAGGAATGTTATTGGTGAGTTCTTTGCTGCTTTCTCTGTCTTTTGAGTAAGGAAGTCCTTCTTTATCGAAAACGCCTAAAATAGGTTTGCTGTTGTCGCATGCCCACATTTCTGCTTTATTCTTTACCACTGAAAAGCCTTTATTGCTAAATTCTTGGTACATGTTTTTTTTATCTTTTCGACTATTTTGCGAGAAATAATTATCGCCGCCTCCAAGCATAACATCAAATCTCAAATCTAGATAGAGTTCTGCTATACCTTCTTGGCTATTTCGACTTTTGGAAGCGATACAAAAACCTGCAGGCGTTGCATGCGTAATGGGAACAGTAGTTACGCAACCCGCCATCTTTCCAGATTTTTTAAATTTTTGCCAAATTGGCAAATACTCTTCCCCGTTTATTCCAATATTTAAAGAACCATTTTTTACTCGGTAACCACTTCCCCAAGAGGAACTTGCCGCTGCAGAATCAGTTACTATGGATGAAGCAGATGCCATATCCATCATGGCGCGGCTTACTTTCTTGTCTTTGTATAATTGTAGCCAGTTGCTTCCTGTGCCGGTTTTTCTATTTAAATAAATATCGGTCATGTTAAGCGTTCCGATACTCATTCCGTCACTCACAATTACGATAATGTTTTTTGCTTTTTTGTTTTTGTGAAGACTATTTAAATCAAGATTGTTTGCTGTGCTTTCAAATGGATTTATTAGGGTTGTCCCTAAGGCGAAAAGGGAGCCGTTTTTGAAGAAATTCCGTCTGTTCATATTTTATTTTTTTCAAGAATTCAAATGTAAAAATAATTACTTCTGATTTAGGTTAAGGTTGTTTTAAATCTATGAAGCATAAATTAAAAAATCCCATTCTTTCAAATGGGATTTACTAATTATGCGGTTATCTCTATCTGCAGTGGTAGTTGATTTTGAAGCAAATCTTCAAATTTTTCGTGGGCTCGTATCAAATGTCCTTTTCCATTTAACCATAAAACTTCAGCTGGTTTGTATCTTGAGTTGTAATTTGAAGCCATAGAAAAGCAATAGGCTCCCGCATTATGAAAGGAAAGAATGTCTCCTTCTTTAATTTCTGATATACGTCTATTATTAGCAAAAGTATCCGTTTCGCAAATATAACCTACTACCGAGTAGAAGCGTTCCTTTCCTTTGGGATTAGAAATGTTTTCTATGTGATGTTGTGACCCGTAGAGCATAGGTCGAATAAGGTGATTAAAGCCACTATCAATACCTGCAAAAACTGTCGAAGTAGTTTGTTTTACCACATTTACTTTGGTTAAAAAGAAGCCTGCTTGACTTACCAAGAATTTTCCTGGTTCGAAAATAAGGGTCAAATCTTTACCATATTCTACACAAAAAGCATTGAATCGTTTCGATAATTTTTTGCCTAACTCTTCTATATCTGTTTCGATATCATCTTTTTTGTAAGGAACTTTAAAACCGCTTCCAAAATCTAAAAATTCTAAGTTTTTGAAATTTCTAGCGGCATCAAATAGAATTTCGGCAGCATATAAAAACACTTCAATATCTAATATATCAGACCCAGTATGCATGTGGATTCCAACAATGTTCATTTTTGTGTTTTCTACAATACGCACTAAATGGGGTAATTGGTGGATAGAAATGCCAAATTTACTATCAATATGACCCACTGAAATATTAGTGTTTCCTCCCGCCATAACGTGGGGATTGATACGTATGCAAACTGGTACATTGGGGTACTTTGTACCAAATTGTTCTAAGATAGATAAATTGTCGATGTTGA
>JBOFUD010000451.1:0-2471 GCA_051652385.1 Flavobacterium sp. | reverse complement strand
AAACTCCGAAAAAGCATTTCGCAACACGTTAAAGTAGCTGTAGGAACCGATTATTTCAGTACCCTTTTCAACGAAGATTTCACCCCAAGTTCTGGCATAGGAGGCACTAGCGGGTACAATGCTGAAATTGCAGCTGCTTTTGTTGAAGGCGATTTTTTATTTAGCAAAAATTTTGCAGTTAAAGTGGGGCTTCGTGCATCCTACAACGATTTGTTGAACGAAACCGCCCTTGCGCCGCGAATTTCCTTAGCTTATAAAATAAATAAAACAAGTCAATTTTCTTTTGCCTATGGCGATTTTACACAGGCGCCAAGTGTCGATTTTATCAAATATTCCAAAATGCACCAATTCGAAAGCGAAAAAGCTTCACATTACATCTTGAATTTCCAATATGCCAACGACCGCCAGACTTTTAGAGCCGAGGCCTATTACAAAGATTACAGCAATTTGGTAAAATTCAATACCACAACGCCAATGTTTAATTCAGTTTACAACAATAATGGTTCCGGCTATGCCAAAGGACTCGATTTGTTCTGGAGAGACGGCAGCGCAATTAAGAATTTAGAATATTGGATTTCCTATTCATACATCGATACGCAGCGCGATTCTCGCAATTTTCCCAAGCAGGCTACCCCAAGTTTCGTGGCGGATCATACGGCGTCTTTGGTGACCAAATATTTTATTACTGGCTGGAAATCACAAATCGGTTTCACCCATTCTTTTGCTACAGGTCGTCCGTACAACAATCCCAACGAAACCCAATTTATGAACGGAAAAACCAAAGCTTTCAATAATTTGAGTTTCAATTGGGCGTATCTGGTGTCGCAACAAAAAATCCTGTATTTCTCGGTATCCAATATTTTGCAAACTCAAAATATCTTTGGTTACGAATATGCCAATAACCCCGATCCAGCCGGAGTGTACAACCGCAGAGCCATCATCCCCACGGCCGATAGTTTCTTTTTTGTCGGTTTCTTTTGGACCATCAGCGACAATAAAAAAGACAATCAATTAAACAATTTGTAACCATTTCAAGCCAATTAGGAGCAGTAATCAGAAGGCTTTTTCAGTAGGCATCGTCCCGTGATCCGCTATATCTTTGCTGTCTCGTAAAAAAAACGAGACAGCAAAGGATGCCGCTCCTCCCGGGGCTAAGAGGCAAGATTAGGTGTTCTTTTGGAAGAAAAGTATTTTTTACAATTCATCCATCAAAAACAACAGTTCAGTTATAATCAATTTTAGTTTCGATTGGTCCAAACTACTTTTACATCAGCATAATAAAAGAAACAACCCTTAAAAAATCAACTATGAAAACAACGTCAGCTCTTTTCCTTTTCTTAGCCATAAGTGCAATGGCAACGGCTCAAGTCACCATCAAAGTTGACGTCGTTGGACTAAAAAACAACAAAGGTCAAGTCCTAATCGGATTGTATAATTCTGAAAACCATTTTCTAAAAAAAGTCTACAAAGGCAATGTCGCTTTAATCAAAAATGCAAAAGCAACTGCCACTTTTGAAAATTTGCCAGCTGGCGAATATGCGGTAAGTATTTTTCACGATGAAAACAGCAACGGAAAATTAGACACCAATTTTATAGGAATTCCAAAGGAAGCTTATGCGGCTTCAAACGGTGCCAAAGGGTTTATGGGACCTCCAAAATATAAAGACGCTAAGTTTCAAGCCTCCCAAAACAAACATATCGTATTGAAATTATAACATGTTTACAATTCATCCACCAAAAATGACAGTTCAGTTACAATCAATTTCGCAGCTGTCATGGCAGTACTACTTTTACATCATCAATATAGCACTAACATTTTAAAAGAAATTAACCACTAAAAAAATAGAAATCATGATCAAAATTTTAACCGTTGCTGCTTTACTAATTTGCAGTTTGTTAGCAGCCCAAGGACAATACGAACAAGGAATGGGGAAAGCTTTTCAGTTGTGGGGAGCGGGGAAAAGCACCGAAGCTTCTGCTTTATTTGAAAGAATTGCAGCTGTCGAAAAAAACAATTGGTTGCCTAATTACTATGTGGCTTTAGTTAACACCACAGCAGCTTTTAGAACCAAAGGCAAAGACGAAGTAACCGCATTGTTGACCAAAGCTCAAAATGCTTTGGATAGGGAGTTTCCTGAAAACGAAAATAATCCTGAGTTGCTAGTCATGCAAGCCATGATTCAAACCGCCTGGATTGCTTATGACCCAATGACCAACGGACAAAAGTTATCTGGAAAAGTAATGGAGCTTTATGGTAAGGCGCAGGCCATTGCACCTGAAAATCCAAGAGTAGTTTTCTGCAGGGCCGAATTCGAAATGGGTAGCGCGAAGTTCTGGGGAACAGATACAAAGTTGATGTGCGCACAAATTGACAAAGCTATCGGACTTTTTGCTACTTTTAAACCAGAAACACCTTTCTCACCAAAATGGGGGCTAGATCGCGCTCAAGAAGCTCAAAAGAATTGTAAAAA
>JBOFUD010000450.1:0-1716 GCA_051652385.1 Flavobacterium sp. | reverse complement strand
CGCAAATTGCAAGTCCAAGTTAGCCAGCCAAGCTCATCTCATATGAACTCTTATAGTTGAACATTTTTCTTGGATAATGGTTCATCCAATACTCGATAGCGGCGACTTCTTCAGGGGTCGTCTTTGTTGTGCCTTTTGGCAGATGCCTACGAATCATTCGGTTATGGTTTTCATTCGTCCCTCGCTCAAAGCTCGCGTAGGCGTGTGCATAGTAAACTGGACAGCTTACGACCTCAGAGAGCCTTGCAAATTCATGGCCATTGTCAGGGGTAATGGATTTGAAGTCATAACTTTTTTGAAGTTCCACCAGCTCATCATTGACCGCCTGTGCTGTTTTCCCATCAATCAAGCGAATGATCTCCGTGCGGTATTTTCGCTCTGTGAGCGTCAAAAGCACCTTGTTCTTAGCTCTCGTAAGAATGACCGTGTCAATCTCGTAATGCCCCACTTCTAAGCGATTGTTAATGAACTCAGGCCGTTCTTCAATAGACTTACCAAAAGGATGCTTTGGCGCACGAGGTTTGATTTTCTTTGCCGCCTTATACTGCGGATAGAAAAGATGATGACGCTTGGCTTCTAACCAGCCCCAGTTGACCCAATTGTAGAGGCTGCTCAGAGAAACTCCTTTTAGAGCCTGATGAATGACTTCCAAAGAGTCCTTGTCTTCTTTAAGACGTGTACTCACATAACAATCAATCTCAGTCGTGAGTTTACTCGGACGAACACTGTGAGCCCTCAATCCTTCATAATTTTCTTGAGCCTTTTTAGCAGAGTATTTTACCTTCCGCTTGAGCTGGATTTCCCCTCGCTTCATCTCTCTGTCAATCGTCCCATGAGCTTTATTCAATAAGCGCGCAATCTCACGGTTGCTCAGTCCTTCTTTATTGTGCCAACGTTCAATGTTTAAACGGTCTTGATTGGTCAGGTGTTTCCCTTTGCTCTGGCTTGTGATAGAATAGTCTTGCATCTGAATTTCCTTTTTATACTATTTGGTCGAACTTCTAGTATAAGAGATTCAGATGTTTTTTGCTTGACTCAAGGTGGCTAACTTCATTTTACAATTTGCGTTAGATAAGTTTTACTTAAATTTTTAACACTCTCAATTTGAATCATTCCCTTGAAAAATATGAATGCCATATTATTCGGATATAATAATAAACCAACTTTCAATAGTTCATTGGCTTTGTCGTAGTTTTTCCACAAAATTAAATATGAAATATACTTTTCCAGTAGCATTTTAGTATATTTATGAATTTTTAAATTCCCTATCCGTTTTGAATATTTATTGGTTATAAATAAATGTTTACATATTAATTTTTCATATTGTCCATTAATTATTAAAGCTTCAATAGCTCTATTTGAGAGAAAAGCTATCCATCTAGGATTATCAGGCTCTATTTCAATCATCTGAAATAAAAGATTTTTATATCTTTCTTCTTTATCAAATTTAATCACCTGCTTTGTTTCAGAACCTTTATTTATTATTTGAATTCTAGTATCAATACTCATTACAGCTTCTTTTGTCTCTTTATTTCGCAGCTCCTCGTGTACCAAGCCAACAAAATTTTCTGTTTTTCGAGAATAGATACGATCAGGGATACCATATTTTGAAGATTTATTATAATGTTGTTCAAAATTTATTGCAAAAGGTTTTTCTAATACAATATATAAAACTGATACTAAAACTTTTAAATCTAAGGGCTCAGTCAAGAATAC
>JBOFUD010000449.1:0-2665 GCA_051652385.1 Flavobacterium sp. | reverse complement strand
CTGAACCAAAAACGCATTATGGGATAGCCAAGCAAATGGCAGAGCAGTATATTTTGAGTAAAGCCATACCGCAAGGTAAAAGAGTTTATATTCTCAGGCCTTGTATGATTCACGGCCCAGGCAATAAAGGTAATTTGAATTTATTGTACCAATTGGTAGCTAAAGGATTGCCGTGGCCTTTGGGTGCTTTTGAGAATCAACGTTCTTTTTTGAGTATAGAGAATCTTTGTTTTGTGATAAAAGAATTATTAGAAAACGAAACGATTCCTTCTGGGGTTTACAATGTCGCGGATGATGCCTCTTTGTCAACCAATGAATTGATCCAATTGTTGGGAACGAGTTTGGGGAAGCCTGCCAAAATTTGGAATTGGTCTCCCAAAGTGATTCGGTCATTGGCCAAAGTTGGTGACGTTTTGCCTTTGCCTTTGAATTCAGAACGCTTGCAGAAGTTAACCGAGAGTTATGTGGTGCGTAATGAGAAGATAGTGGAGGCGATTGGGAAACCGTTGCCTGTTTCGGCTAGTGATGGGTTGAGGCGGACGTTTGAATCGTTTAGGAGGTAGTTTGTCGGTTTTCTGTTGTCGGTTGTTGGTTGTCTGTTTTCGGTTAATCGGTAAATTGTTTAACCGCAAAGGGTGCAAAAGCCGCTCAAGGTGACAGGATGAGGGAAATCCAAAGGTTTTCGGTTATCAGTTTTCGGCAGGGTAATTCGAGATGTTCTCGAAACACGAATCGTCTGTTCGAGTAATTTTCAGAACATGCGGTAGTTTTTTTTGAAAATGGTATCGAGGGCGGTTTGGTTGCAGCTGGGGTTTTGGTTGTGCGTTTAAAATTTTATATATTTGGTATGTTAGGGACTTACCTCATGTGAGGCTTATAAAAAACGAAACCCAATAGTTTGAATGGTTTCAGGGACTAATGGGACTAAGATGTAGCAAAGATAAAACAAATAAAGATTTGAGTAAATCAGATAATGAACAAAACGGAATTTATAGCTAAACTCACAGAACTCGAATGGGAAGATTTCGAAGTGAAAGAAGCCAAAGCGGAGGTACCTAAATCCTCTTGGGAGACTGTTAGTGCATTTGCTAATTCTTCGGGAGGTTGGCTTGTTTTTGGGGTGAAACAATCCGGTAAAGCTTTCGAAATTCAAGGGGTAACCCATCCTGAAAAAATAGAACAGGATTTCCTGAATACCATTAGGAGTGAAAAATTCAATGTCAATTTAGCTCCCCAATCCGTAAAATATACTTTTGAAGACAAGGTTGTTCTTGCCTTTTATATACCGGCCTCAAGTAAGAAGCCTGTTTACTTTAACGTACAAGCCAATACCTATTTACGAAGAGGAAGTGCTGATAACAAGGCTACTAAAGAAGAGATTGATGCGATGTATCGCGACCAAACTTTTGGAACGAAAACTTCTGAAATTGCAAAAGGAACCAGTAGCAATGATCTCAATACTACTTCTTTAGTGCGCTATCGTGATTATATGGCGCGATTCAATCCCAATGTTGGTTATAATCGTTTTGATGAGGATGAGTTTTTGAAAAAACTCCGAATTATTGAGGATTCTAGTTGTACTTATGGTGGGTTATTGCTATTAGGTAAAAGAGATGTTATTGAAAAATACTTTCCCGATTTCCGAATCGATTTATTGGAAATCCCAGGTAATTCCTATTCAGATGCCCAATCTCGTTATACTTTTCGTTTGGATGAACAAGAAAATTTATGGGAGTATTATTTTGAGTGTTTTGCGAGATTGAAATCCAAGGTTGACGTTACATTTAAACTGTCATCAGAAGGTTTTGGAGAAGAGCTTTCTACAGGTTTAACCGCAATCAGAGAGGCCTTGGTGAATTTATTGATGCACGCCGATTATTTTTCTCCAGCTCATTCCAGAATCCGTATCTTTAGTAATACAATTGAATTTTTCAATCCTGGAGGGTTGCCAAAATCCATCAAAGAATTGAAAGATAAAGATCTTTCGATGCCTCGAAATCCGATAATTTCCAAACTTTTCAGAATGGTAAAACTGGCTGAAAATGCTGGTTTTGGTTTTGATAAAATGGAATCCAATTGGTTTGATTATAATCGAAGCCTACCGGAGTACCAATTGGATTTTGATTCCGTAGCGGCCACTTTTTATTTAGGTTCAAATACTACAACCGAACAAGTAACCGAACAAGTAACCGAACAAGTAACCGAACAAGTAACCGAACAAGTACAGGTACTTATTCAGTTTATGGATGAAGGGCGTTATGCTACTTCAGCATTAAGAAAGATGGTGGGTATAGTACATAAGCCGACTTTCTTATACAATTACTTACAGCCGTCTTTAGCATTACAGTTGATTGAAATGACGCAGCCTGATCGTCCCAACAGTCCAACGCAACGCTATTTCTTAACTAAGAAGGGAATTGATTTAAAAAAAAGGTTCTCGATATGATATGAAAAGTTATCGCATTTTATTTCTACTCGAACTGTTCTCGATACATTTTAAAATGGTAGTTGCTGTCGCATTACCATTTTAAAACACTCGAACTGACGCATCAAAAAGTAAAAGAGCCTGCCCCGAGTATTTACCGAGGGGTCTGTTCGAGTAATTTTTAGAAAATGCAGTAGCTTTTTTTGAAAAATGTATCGAGAACGTTTGGTTCTCGATATG
>JBOFUD010000448.1:0-10907 GCA_051652385.1 Flavobacterium sp. | reverse complement strand
TTTGGAATCAATTTGCTGATTTGAATGCCGTACCACGTCCTTCTAAAAAAGAGGAGCTAGTAATCCAATTTATGAAAGATTTTGGGAATCGGTTGGGGTTAGAAACGGTTGAAGATGAAATTCGAAATGTAATCATCCGAAAACCAGCTACTTCAGGAATGGAAAACCGTAAACCCATCGTGTTGCAAGGACATTTGGATATGGTACACCAAAAAAACAACGACACCATTTTTGATTTTGAAACACAAGGCATTGACATGTTGGTTGATGGTGACTGGGTGCGTGCTAAAGGAACAACATTGGGCGCTGATAATGGGTTGGGAGTTGCCGCTATCATGGCGGTTTTAGAAAGTATTGATATTCCACACCCTGCTATTGAAGCCTTGTTTACTATAGACGAGGAAACTGGAATGACGGGTGCTTTGAACCTACAAGGAGGTGTTTTACAAGGTCAAATTTTATTGAATTTAGATACCGAAGAAGATGACGAAATCGACATTGGATGTGCGGGTGGTATCGATGTAACGGCTACAGCCGAATATGATGAAGAAGTTACGCCAGAAGGTTCTGTTGGGTATAGTATAACCGTAAAAGGTTTGCAAGGCGGACATTCGGGTATGGATATCAATAAAGGTTTGGGGAATGCCAATAAAATAATGAACCGTTTATTGTTTGATGGTTTTGATAATTTCGGATTGCAAATTGCTTCGATCATTGGAGGGAGTTTGCGTAATGCCATTCCGAGAGAGAGTGTGGCCAAAGTGATTATTGCCGCAGTTTATGACGAGGCTTTTGTTTTCGACATGCAACAAATCGTGAATGAGATTAAAGCCGAGTTGGCTACAACAGAACCGAATTTGGATATTGTTTTTGAAAAATTAAAGGACGTTCCTGCGAAAGTAATGCCTTCGATTGCTCAGTTTTATTTTGTACGTTCCATGTATACCGCTCATAACGGCGTGTATCGTATGAGTGCCGATTTTGATAATTTGGTCGAAACGTCTAATAATGTTGCCAAAGTAATCGTAGGCGAAGGACAGTTAACAGTACAATGTTTAACCCGTTCCTCGGTAGAATCTTCCAAAATGGATTTAGCAAATGCCTTGCGTTCAGCTTTTGAATTAATGGGGTGTGAGGTCGAGTTTTCTGGATCGTATCCAGGATGGACACCCAATCCTACTTCTGAAATCCTAGAGGTGTTGGTCGGGATTTACGAAAAACAAAATAATGAAAAAGCGAATGTTGTGGCGTGTCACGCAGGATTAGAGTGTGGAATTTTAGGAACGAATTATCCCGAAATGGATATGATTTCTTTCGGACCAACCATTCATGGTGCCCATTCCCCAGACGAAAGAGCGAGCATTTCTTCTTCCCAAAAATTTTGGAAATTCTTTTTAGAAATTTTAGCTTCTATTCCTGTGAAATAGTAACATACTTTTTATTCAGTTGTATAGTGTTCATTAAGTCGCTGAACACTATCAACTGATAATTGAATACTAGTTTAGTCCCTTTTGGGGCTATTTTTTTTATCTCGCTTTTCTTCTTTTTTTTCTTTAGCCGTTTTAGTCGGTTCTTTTTTAGCTGTTTTTTTTGCGTTTAAACTTTTTGCCATGATTATTTTTTTAGTGATTTTGGTAAAGATAGTTAAATCCTGTAACTATTTTTTGTTCTTAGAGAAGGATGTTGGAAGGGATTTAAAACGTGGTATTGCTATTTTTTTTGATAATTATAATTCTATTAACAATATTTTCTTGATAAATTGAGCAGTATAATGTTTTTCTTTATCTAAATTTAATTAATTTTAACAAATCAAAAAAAGTAAAGCTAATACCACTTCTTTTAATCCAAAAACATGAGTCAATATTCCGTAGTTATTGTTGATGATGAATTGATCAACATAGAGATTTTAAAAAAAATCATTACCACCCATTGTCTAAAACTCCAAATAGTCGGAATTGCAAAAACGATGGAAGCTGCTTTGATCGAGATTAAAGATAAAAAACCAGCTATTGTTTTTTTGGATATTAATATGCGCGAAAGACAAATTTTTGAGTTGTTGGATCAAATCGAAGCTATTGATTTTAAGATTATTTTCGCAACGGCTTTTCCGGGCTACTTTTTTAAAGCGGCTGAATACAAACCCGTTGATTTTTTAATAAAGCCATTCACGGAAAATGCTGTAAAAGAAGCGGTCAAGAAATCAATTAAAATGATCAAGAAGGAGCGAAAAATGTTGGAAGAGTAAGTATTATTTCTTTTTTAAAATCTTGTATTCTTCGTAACAGCCGCTAATGGCATCCATAATTTGAAGGTCGTTGGCCGTTTGAATGAAGGAGTCGGAATAGCTGCAGCGCTTTAATATATCAGGTATCTCATTTTTGTCGATGCCAAGCAAAGTTGCTATCATTTCTCTATCGTATTTTGATTCTAAAGCTTTACGGACGGTATCGTCCTTTTTTAACTCTTTTAGACGTTTTAATTCTTTTGGCTTTTTGCCGAAAAAATTATAAAGCATGTCGGCTGGATTAAAAATGGAACCCAACACTTTTCCAAAAGCATCTGGAGAATATTGACCTCCTTCATATCCTGCAGTTAATCCTGAAATACTGTATCTGAAGTTTTCTTTGATGGGTATTAATTTTGAGTCAACTTCTAAATAACCTGTTAAATTAAAGGGTCTTATGATTACTTCCTCAAGTGCAATTGCTTTTTCGGTAAGTTTAATGGTGGTGATTTTGTTTTTTACCCAGTCGTTGGTTACCCGTACTTTGAGCGATTGAAAACCTAGCAATGAAACATGTAGAGTGTCACTTAAAGAAACTTCAATTTCGAAATTTCCTTTGGTATCAGTGGTAGTGCCTTTTACTTTATTGACATTGATTATGTTGGCATACGATAAAGGTTGGTTGTTATTATCGTTTACAATGGTGCCGGAAACTTTGAGAGAAATGTTGGTTTCTTGGGCAAAGCCTATAGTGGTGAGTAACATAAAAAAGAAAACTACAAAATATCTCATATACAAATTTAAAGCTTTAAAAGTAATAAATCGCAATTGAATATTTTGTAGTTTCTTAGGATATTTATAAGAAAATTAACAAAGCATTATTAGTCTCTTCTTGGTCTTCTTGGTCTTGAACTATCTCCAAAGTTTTCCGAGCGTCTAGGGGGTCTTTCGGATGTGCCACCTTCTCTTCTCGGGGCACTAAATCCTCCTTCTCTTGGAGCACTTCCTCGATCGCTTCTAAATCCGCCCTCTCTTCTTGGAGCAAAGTTTCCTTCTCTTCTTGGTGCTGAACTTCTTCCGCCGAAACCTCCAGAGCTTCTTCCGTTATGATCACGTCTTCCGCCACCGTCATTTTTAGAAATTTCAACATTGATACGACGTCCTTCTAATTGTACGTTGTTCAATACTTCCATTACTTTATCCGTGTGTTCTGCGTCGGTGTTAAAGAACGAGAATCCTTCTTTTACATCTACTTTGAAAACGTCATCACGACCTAAGTCTAAGGTTTCTTTCAAGAAATCTTTCAAAGTCATCCAGTCAAAATTGTCTCTTGATCCAATGTTTACAAAGTAACGCGTTGCGCCAGTGTTATTTTCTCTTGGAGCACCGTCTCTGTCATCACGATCACGTCTTTCAGCGTTCGATTGATTAGAGATATCTCTGTTTTTCTTATAGTAAGCAATAAAACGATTAAATTCTACTGACACCATTTTTTTGATCAATTCTTCTTT
Source organism: Flavobacterium sp. (assembly GCA_051652385.1). Taxonomy (GTDB): domain Bacteria; phylum Bacteroidota; class Bacteroidia; order Flavobacteriales; family Flavobacteriaceae; genus Flavobacterium. The sequence continues at coordinate 7,172 of JBOFUD010000448.1, read as the reverse complement.
GCTTAGGTCTTCTAAAACATTATTTATGGCAGGAAGGTAGTTGTCAATTTCGTGATCTACTTCTGTATCTTTAATCTTAGTAGCTAAGTGTAATAATTGAATTTCGCAGATTTCAATTCCAGATGGGATTACTTTTTCTTCGAATTTTTGTTTGATGATTCTTTCGATAGAAGAAATTTTACGCAATTCGCTTTTAGTAACAATCACGATCGAAGTTCCTAATTTACCAGCGCGACCTGTACGTCCAGAACGGTGGTTGTAGGTTTCAATTTCGTCAGGAAGTTGGTAGTTTACTACGTGAGTAATGTTGTCTACGTCAATTCCACGTGCCGCAACGTCAGTGGCAACAAGCATTTGGATTTGTCTTCCTCTAAATGATTTCATTACGCCATCACGTTGCGCTTGAGATAAATCTCCGTGCAAGGCAGCTGCGCTGTATCCATCTTCGATTAATTTTTCGGCAACCGCTTGTGTGTCACGTTTTGTTCTACAGAAAACTACTGAGAAAATATCTGGGTTAGCATCGGCTAAACGTTTCAAAGCTTCGTAACGATCACGAGCATTTACTAAGTAAAATTCGTGTGAAACTGTTGCTGAACCTGAATTTTTAGCGCCTACAGTAATTTCTTCTGGGTTGCGCATGAATTGTTTTCCAATTCTGGCTACCTCAGCAGGCATGGTTGCAGAGAACAACCAAGTGTTTTTTTCATCGGGCGTTGTGGAAAGAATGTTTACAATGTCTTCGTAGAATCCCATGTTTAACATTTCGTCTGCCTCGTCAAGAATACAGTAATTAATTTGAGAGATGTTTACTAACCCTCTGTTAATCATGTCTTGCATTCTTCCTGGAGTAGCTACAATAATTTGTGCTCCTCTTTTGATGTCTCTCGCTTGTTCGGTAATACTGGCTCCTCCGTAAATGGCTACCACATTAATACCTTTTTCGTATTTCGAGTAGTTTTTAATTTCGTTGGTAATCTGTAAGCAAAGCTCGCGCGTTGGAGATAAAATCAACGCCTGTGTATTTCTATTGTTGGCATCAATTTTTTGAATAACTGGAAAACCAAAAGCCGCCGTTTTCCCTGTCCCTGTTTGAGCCAACGCAACTAAATCTGTGTCTTTTTCCAATAATAGGGGAATCGCTTTCTCCTGTACTTCAGTCGGATTTTCAAATCCTAGATCTAAAATCGCCTTCAGTAACGATTCACTCAATCCTAATTGTTCAAATTTATTCATATGTATTTTTAAAATAGGGTGCAAAATTAGTGTTATTATCTCAGATTAACTAATGCTATTTTAAGTTTTAATGATTTATTATAAATTGATAGTCAGTTTGTTAGCTTTTTTATTTTTGATTTCAAGTTTTTTAAAAGTCTTTTTAGCGTTTGTTTGGGTTCGAAAATGAATTAAAATAGTATAAAAATGTTGCTAAAATGTTACTTTTTTGGTGCATAATGAGTTGCGTTTAAAAATATGAGTAGCGCTTTGGTAGCCTTGCCTCGGTGGCTAATTTCATTTTTAGTTCCCAATGAAAGTTCTGCAAATGTTTGGTCGTACTGCTCGGGTTGAAATATAGGATCGTAGCCAAAGCCGCCATTTCCTGTTTTTTCTGTAGTTATAGTTCCTTTGGCTATGCCTGTAAATAATTCTTGTTTTCCTTTGATGTTTAAGCAAATGACCGTTTTGAATTGCGCATTTCTATTGTCTGCATTTGATAAAAGATCAAGTACTTTGTTCATGTTGTCTTCTGCCGAGCGTTGTTCGCCGGCATAACGCGCCGAAAAAACACCCGGTTCGTTGTTGAGAGCTTCAATTTCCAAGCCCGTGTCGTCTGCGAAACAATCGAATCCGTAGTTGTGAGTAACATAGTTGGCTTTCAAAATTGCATTACCCTCGATGGTATCTGCTGTTTCTGGAATGTCTTCCAAGCAACCAATACTTGCTAAGCTTACTATGGTAATGTGCTTGGGAAGCATGCTTTGGATTTCTTTTATCTTGTTTTCGTTATTGGTAGCAAATACGATTTTCATAGTTTCTTTTTAAATTCAAAGATATTATTTTTCTATTGTATCGTCTGCGCTAAGTTGAGGGTTTTATAATGATAAAATATGTTAATGATTACTATCAAAATCATTAAATATGTTTATGTGTTTATATGTTCTAAGTTTGTCTTATCATCTTTAAAAAAAGTATTCATGAAAAAAGTCAATGTTTTATTTGTAATGTTATTTGTTCTTTCGGTTTCAATTTCCTCAGCTCAAGTTGTGCCTCTGCTTGCTTTAGAGTATTTGAAAGAAGGTAATAAGAGATTTGTTTCCGGTAAAAGTAGTAAGCCTCATCAGGATATCGTTCGAATAAAAGAATTGGCATCAGGTCAAAAACCTTTTGCGGTTATTGTGGGTTGTTCAGATTCGAGAGTACCAAGTGAAATCATTTTTGATCAAGGTTTAGGCGATTTGTTTATTGTTCGAACTGCGGGCCAAGTTTCCTCGTACGCTTCGTATGGCAGTATCGAGTTTGCCAATGCTGTTTTGGGTGCAAAATTAATAGTAGTTTTGGGGCATACCCAATGTGGAGCAGTAGCGGCGGCTTGCAAATTGCCAGAAGTGCCAGGGCATATCGTCACTTTAATCAATGCAATAAAGCCCGCGGCTACTTTAGCAAAACACCAACATGGGGATGAAATTGAAAATGCAGTAAAAATTAATGTCGCCATGCAGGTAGAACAGTTGAAAAATCTTGAACCTGTCTTGACTAAATCAACTCAGGATAACAGTACTATGGTTGTTGGAGCTGTATATGATTTGAAAACTGGAAAAGTAGAATTTCTTACTGAAAATTATCTAAGTACCTTGAAGGAATAATGTGTTGTATTGGTAAATGAGGTAAAATCTGCATGACTCATGAGTGGGCATGCAGATTTTGAAGTGCTAATAGCGCAATCTGACATAAACGTGCTTAATTCCTTTTTTTTCCGACTCTCTTTCGTCAATTTCAAGAATATCGGTTAGTGATTTTAACATGGGGGTCAGTTTGTTGAACCCATAACTTCTGGGGTCGAATTCGGGTTTGTTTTTAACAATCAAATTTCCTACATCGCCTAAAAAGGCCCAACCATCATCATCGCCAATGGCATCTATAGCGTCTTCAATGAGGTCAATTGTGGGGTTGTCAATTTTAATGGTTGTTTCTTTTTCTACTGTTTTTTTGGTGTCTGTTGGTGCAGTGGAAGTCGCAGTTGTGATAGCTTTTGGTTTTTTCTTTTTGGTAGCGCCCTCTAAAACTTCGATAAATACAAAACGATCACAAGCCACAATAAAGGAGTTGGGTGTTTTCTTCTCACCGATGCCAATGACTTTCATGCCTGATTCTCGCAAACGAATGGCCAATCTTGTAAAATCGCTATCGCTGGATACAATACAAAAACCATCTACTTTATAGGAATACAACAAATCCATAGCATCAATAATCAAGGCGGAATCCGAAGAATTTTTGCCCGTGGTATAGCTGTATTGTTGGATGGGGGTAATGGCGTGTTCTAATAAAACCGATTTCCAGCCGCTTGCGTTAGGCTTGGTCCAGTCGGCATAAATTCGTTTTGTGGTAGGGGTTCCAAATTTGGTGATTTCCTCCATCATTCCTTTAACATTGCTGTAGGGAACATTATCGGCATCGATAAGTACGGCAAGTTTTAATTCTTTGTTGTTGTCAGACATAAGCGTATGAGTTTGCTTTTTTTGTAAAAAAGCCAAAATATTTAATGTTATTCGAGCTGTGCTTCTTTATTTTCCATGAATCATTTTGGATACAATTCCTTTTTGATCCGTTAGTTCAGCGATCACTAAACCAACCATGTGCATGATAATAAAAAGAACCGCATAATAGACGGATTGAACATGCACGCTTTCAAGCGGCTCTTTCCAGGTTCCAGGGCCTTTTACAATTAAAAGTCCGGTGATTAAGGAAACTCCCATCAGAAAATAAAAAATGATATAGGTCCATCCTTGTAATTTTTGCTTTGGAGTTTGATTTTTTGTCAACGGATTTGGAAAAAGTATGCCTGCTTTAAAAATCGTGATCATGCGCAGCAAATATAATGCAATTAATAGGTATCCGGAGTAAATATGCCAATCCCACATTGGTTTTCTGATTTTTTTTGCAATTTTAAGCGCATCTTCTTGACTTATATTGAGTTGGAGTAGTTTTAGATTTTCTTGCAAAATTGCGGCGACATTGTTTTTTTCCAACCAAGTCAAGCGTGAAAAAACGGTCAATAGTAAAAAAAACATGGTAAATGCAATGGCCCAATGCAATAATCGATGTGTAAGATTGAATTTTTTAGAGACTGTTTCCATGGCTGTTTTGTTGATTTTTTTTGAGTTTACCCCTATTCTGTTTTGACTTTATAATTTATTTCTCTCAGAGAACTGCTCTCTTTTTCTATTTGTACGTAGGATCTTCTTTTGAAAAAAAAGATTGCAAAAAAGTGTAAAGTAATTTGGTTTCCCTACACAAAGATCAAAAATAATTTTATATTCAATACTTTAATACATTATAAATATTTATTTTTGCAACTTCTTAAAATTAATAGTAGTACTTTAATATATTATGGTAAAAGATTTATTCGAAAGAATCCAGAACAATAAAGGTCCTTTGGGAAGATGGGCATCACAAGCAGAAGGTTATTTTGTGTTTCCAAAATTGGAAGGTGAGTTGGGACCAAGAATGCAGTTTCAAGGAAAAAATGTGTTGAATTGGAGTTTGAATGATTATTTGGGTTTAGCCAATCACCCAGAAGTACGCAAAGCAGATACAGAAGCCGCGATCGCTTATGGTGCTGCGTATCCGATGGGAGCGCGAATGATGAGCGGTCACACAAAATATCACGAGCAATTGGAGCAAGAATTAGCAGCTTTCGTAATGAAGGAATCGGCTTATTTATTGAATTTTGGCTACCAAGGTATCATGTCTGCTATTGATGCACTTGTAACGCGAAACGATATTATTGTGTACGATGTAGATGCGCATGCGTGCATTATTGACGGGGTACGTTTGCATAGCGGTAAACGTTTTACCTACAAACACAATGATCTTGAAAGCATGGAGAAAAACCTGCAACGTGCCACCAAAATGGCTACCGAAACCGGAGGAGGAATTTTATTCATTACCGAAGGTGTTTTTGGAATGCGTGGACAACAAGGAAAATTGAAAGAAATTGTTGCCATGAAGGAAAAATACAATTTCCGTTTGTTGGTTGATGATGCACATGGTTTTGGTACTTTGGGAAAAACAGGGGCTGGAGCAGGTGAGGAACAAGGTTGTCAAGACGGAATCGATGTTTACTTTTCTACCTTTGCGAAATCTATGGCTAATATTGGTGCTTTCTTGGCTGCCGATAAAGATATTATTGATTATTTGAAGTACAATTTGCGTTCTCAAATGTTTGCCAAAGCTTTACCGATGATTCAGACGATTGGTTCGTTGAAGCGTTTGGAATTACTTAGAAATTCGTCTGAATTGAAAGATAAATTATGGGTCAATGTGAATGCTTTACAAAGTGGTTTGAGATCTAGAAATTTTAATATTGGAGATACAAACACTTGTGTAACTCCAGTTTATTTGGAAGGAAGTATTCCAGAAGCGATGATTATGGTGAATGACTTAAGAGAAAACTACGGTATTTTCTTGTCTATTGTTGTGTATCCTGTAATTCCAAAAGGGATGATTTTATTGCGTATGATTCCAACGGCTTCTCATACTTTAGAAGATATCGCAGAAACCTTGGCAGCTTTCGAAGCGATTCGCGAGAAATTAGTCAACGGAACTTATAAAGAAATTGCAGCACGCACTACCGTTGATTTGGATGCTTAATTTTTAAGTTCACAAGCAACAGTTTGCTAGGTAGTTTGATAAAAAAATCCATTCGTTTTTGCGAATGGATTTTTTTATGTTTAGTAAGGAACGATTCCTTGATTTTGGTTCACTTTCCTATAAATCTTTTAGATATGTTTTGCGCTCACAATGAATTGTTGGGTCAAAGTTTTTCCAAAGCAAATGAATGGCGCTATTTTCAAGAAGTTCTGGGGTTCTAACACAAGTTTCAATCCCTTTTTCAGAGAAAGTTTTATAGTATTCTTCAAAGATAAGTGCGGTAACACCCTTGTTTTGATATTCTGGTGCCACTCCAATCAGATAAAATACAACTTCCTTGCTGTGTTTTCGGGCTTGAAGTAAATGCCAAAAGCCAAAAGGGAAAAGGGATCCTTTTGCTTTTTGTGCTGCTTTTGCAAAATTGGGCATTACGATACTAAACGCTACCAGTTTATCCTCTTTGTCAACTACAAATTTAATGTACTCTGGATTGATAAAGTTGATGTATTTTTTCTTGAAATATTCCTTTTGAATCGGTGAAACGGCTACAAAAGAAGCTAGTTTTGCATAACTTTCGTTAAAAAGATCAAACATTTTATCTACATGTGGCATCACCGCTTTGGTTGATGTAAAAGTAAGCGATCGCAATTGGTATCTTTTTTGAATCAATTGGCTGGCTTTCATAAAATGCTCTGGTTTTACGTTTGAAAAAGGGAACACACTCTCGATGTATTGTTTTTCTACCTTAAATCCGAGTTGCTCCAAGTGGGTTACATAATACGGATGGTTGTACCAAGTAATCATGGTTCCCATTTGATCGTAGCCTTTCGTAAGTAGGCCAACTTTGTCTAAATTTGAAAATCCCATGGGGCCTTCTATGTGTTCTAAGTTGTTCTTGCGTCCTAATTCGGCAACTTTTTCCAATAGGGCTTTCGTTACATTGATGTCATCGATCACATCAAACCATCCAAAGCGGGTTTTCTTTTTATGCTGATCCTGTACTTCTTGCCAATTGATGATTGCAGCAATTCGCCCTACGATTGCATTGTCTTTTTTAGCCACATAAAAATACGCTTCGGCATTTTCAAATACAGGATTTTTGGAGGTGTCAAAAGTTTCTAGTTCATCAGCAATTAATGGAGGTACCCAATACTTGTTGTCTTTGTAAAGCGAAAAAGGAAATTTAACGAATTCGGTAATTTCTTTTTTGCTTTTGGCTTCGTGAATTGTGATCATCGGAATAAAAATGTATGGTGTCGCTGCGAATATAGCCAACTTTTTTCCATAAAAAAAGCCCAATA
>JBOFUD010000447.1:0-3176 GCA_051652385.1 Flavobacterium sp. | reverse complement strand
GGCCACAGCCATGTCTATATAAACGTCGGCTTGAAGTGTATCGTTAGCAACGACGGTCATTTCAAACGGGCTACCTAACATATTCAACTTGCGTTTGTGAGTAATTTGTCCAAAAGCAACTGCGTGTAGCGCGATAATTGTAAAAAATACTATTTTTTTCATTTTTTCTCCAAAGAGTGTATCAATTGTATGTATTCACCAGCTGTAACATTTTTAAAACCGGTCATTCCTTGCACCTTCCCAAATTTATCCAACACAACTACCAGCGGAAAACTCCCATTACGGTTGTATTTTTCGGCTAATTTTTGATTGGACAAAGTGAGCTCTGGGGATAATTGATTGGCTTTTTTCTTGGGAAAATCAGCCTTATAAATGATCCATTTTTTTTCAGATTCTTGCTTAAAAGCTTCAGATTTCCATACCAGTTTATCCAATTTTATGCATGGTGCGCACCAATCAGATCCGGAAAAAACTAAGATAATGTTTTTATCTTCCTTCAGTGCTTCAAATTTAGCATCTTCAAAATTAACGCTCCAATTTTGAGAAAACACATGGGTTGACAAAAACAAAAATAGTAGTAAACATTTAAAATTCATCGTGTTCATTTTTACAATAGTAAAAGTATTCTATTTCAAGCAAACTTTACCTTACTAAATTCATTTTAAGAAAATCTTAATTTTAAGCTAGTTTTAAGTTAAGATATTCGAAGAAAAAGTTCAAGCAACCTACATTTGATAAAAATTAAAAATTACAATGCTTCATTTAAAAAAAATATCCTCGTTTGTATATCTTGGCCTTTTGTATCTATTGATTGGTTTTGTTCTAAGAACCCTTTTAATAGTGCACCCAATCACGCAATGTCACTTTTCATTACTAGAAACAATCAAAATTTACGGAGTAGGATTGGTTTCTGATTTCTTTGTTTTTGTAATCGCTAGTTCTTTTTTATGGTTGTATTTGCTATTTATTTCAAATTCAAAATACACTAAACCCTACGGATTTATCGTTTTTAGTTGCCTACTTATCCTCCTTGGATATGTTGCTTTTGGTAAAACTATTTTGGATGAATATGGGGGTGCACTACCAAAAATAGTGACTGCATTTATTGCCATAAAAACTATATTATTTGGGCTACTACTTTTTTTACCTCAATCTCGAGAACGCATACGTTTTTGGTTATTTAGTTTTGTGCTATTTTTATATGTGTTATTACTTTTACAAAATGGTATTAGTGAATATTTTTTCTGGAATGAATTTGGCGTAAAATACAACTTTATAGCGGTTAATTATCTTATTTACACCAATGAAGTATTGGGCAACATTATGGAATCGTATCCTGTAATTCCTATTTTTACTGGCTTAATTATAGTGGTTGGAGGCATCACTTTTTACATTGTACAGAAAACAAAGAGCTATTTAGTAAACCTTCCAACTTTAAAAGAAAAAGGTATCTTTTCACTCGCTTACATAGCCCTTTTGATGCTATCACTTTGGGCCGTGCCAAAAGTTGCTACATACGAAAATTCAGGGAACATTTTCATCAATGAACTGCAATCAAACGGCGCTTATAAATTCTACTTGGCATTTATGAACAGTGAATTAGATTATCTAAAATTCTACAAAACGTTACCCAAAAAAGAGGCTTTTGCCCTTTTACACGAATTGATTCCGGGCACGAAAGACACCAATTCAGAAAGAACGTTGACTTCAGATACTGCAGAGATTAAAAAAAATATCGTTTTGATAACTATTGAAAGTCTAAGTGCCGATTTTATGAAAAGATATGGCAATGACAAAAACATTACACCTTTTTTGGATAGTTTGGCCGATAAAAGTATAGAATTTACCAATATGTATGCCGTGGGCAACAGAACTGTCAGAGGCCTTGAAGCTGTAACGCTTTGCTTGCCTCCCTCAGCTGGAGAAAGTGTCGTTAAAAGAGAGGACAATAAGCACAAATTTACCACTGGTTCGGTTTTTAAGAAAAAAGGTTATACCGTAAATTATTTGTACGGTGGCGATGCTTTTTTTGATAACATGGAATCTTTTTTTGGTGGAAACGATTACACTATTATCGATAAAAAAGCATTTCGAAAAGACGAAATTACCTTTCAAAATGTGTGGGGTGTTTGCGATGAGGATATGGCAAAAAAGGCAATTCAAATCATGAATGCAGATGCTCAAAAAGGCAAACCATTCTTCTCACACTGGATGACTGTAAGTAATCACAGACCCTTTACTTATCCCGACAATAAAATTGATATTCCCGCTGATGCAAAATCACGTGACGGTGGCGTGAAGTATACCGATTATGCGCTAAAACAATTTTTTAAAATGGCTAAAAAGCAGGCATGGTTTAACAATACCATTTTTGTAATTGTTGCCGACCATTGCGCTTCGAGTGCAGGAAAAATAGAGCTACCGTTGGACAAATACCGAATTCCTGCCTTTATTTACAATCCAAATGATAATAAACCCGCAAAATACAATGTATTAATGTCGCAAATTGATTTAATGCCTACCGTTTTTGGAATACTACATTTTAGCTATCAAAGTAAGTTTTATGGGCAAGATGTATTACAAAAAAATTACAATCCACGTGTTTTTATTGCTACATACCAAGATCTAGGAATGATAAAGCATAATATTCTAACTGTTTTGTCTCCAAAACAAAGGGTTAAACAATTCGATTTAAAAATGGATAGTAGTCCATCCATTCAAAACAACTATCAAATTCATTTTAAAGAAAATTCATTAAAAACTCCCAATAAAAAACTTATTAACGAGACCATTTCCTATTATCAGACAACTGCTGATCTGTTAAAAAACAAGGAATATCAAAAAACACTATAAGGTATTATTCAAAATTACAACCTGATAAAACTCTATGCAAAGTTAGCTTTACCCAAACTTTTTTGAGACTCAATAACTAATAACACAAAAAATTGCGATGAAAATTCATATTTTCCATCGCAATTTTTTGTGCCAATGTTTTTTGCAAACTAGATCAAATACAGACTAGCTTAATTTCATGATCACATATAATGAGGTTGATGCGATGAAGGCCCACAAAATTACCCCTTGAAGTAATGGCTTAACACCTACTTCTTTTAATTTACTAATATTTAAACCGGAACCAATTAAGAATAAGGTTAATGTTAACCCTAATTTCGCAA
>JBOFUD010000446.1:0-11812 GCA_051652385.1 Flavobacterium sp. | reverse complement strand
CATGATAGGCATGGGCTTTGATTCCTGTTTTTTGAAGTTTTTCTGAAAGTTCTTCGGTGGTTTTTCGGCTTAAACAATAAATAATTCCACATTCATTGGGTTTATCTTCTATAAAAGTGATAATTTGTTTCACTCTGTCTAAAGCGGGCCTTACCTCTAAACTTAAATTTTGCCTATCAAACGAGGCCACAAAAATCTTTGGATTAACTAATTTTAACTGATTTGAAATGTCTTTTCGTGTGGCTTTGTCAGCGGTTGCTGTTAATCCTAAAATTGGAATAGAAGGGAAGCGATTTTTTAAAAAACCTAAATTGGTATATGCCGGTCGAAAGTCATGTCCCCACGCCGAAATACAGTGGGCTTCATCAATAGCAATGAGGCTAATTGTCATTTTTGAAAACGCATTTTCGAGATAGGATAAGCTTTCGGGGGCAAGATACACGAGCTTGTATTCGTTGGTCTGTAAGGCATTGATAAAAAACTGTTGCTCTTCAGTAGATTGACTGCTGTTTATAAAACAAGCTTTGATTCCGTTGGCTTTTAGGCTATCAACCTGGTCTTTCATCAAAGCGATTAGTGGGGAAATGACAACTGTTATTCCGGGTAAAACTAAAGCAGGAAGCTGAAAACAAATTGATTTGCCGCCGCCCGTTGGCATTATGGCTAGCGTGTCTTGTCCTGACAAAACACAGTTGATAATATCTTCCTGATTGGGTCTGAATTTCTCAAATCCAAAATTTTCTTTAAGCGCGGCATGTAAGGTAGTTGTGGTCATATTGGCGTATAATAGTTTGAATTACAAATATATAAAAAAAGGAACCCATTTTAGTTGAGTTCCTTTTATATGCAATTGGAAAATTAAAACTTAATCTTCATCCTCATCATCTTCTTCATCAGCAATATCATTGTCGCCATCTTCATCATCTTCAGGATCCAAATCAGGCTTATCTGAATCGTCGTCCTCATCATCGTCATCAGATACGGCATCTTCGTCATCGAGTTCTATCCCGCTAATCGGCACGACCACGTTGTCGATGTCGTCATCTTCATCATAATTTTCGATTCTGTCGGCCAATTTCATACTGACTTTCACCAAGTAAATAGTGTCCTCTGTACGAACTTCTACTGCCTCGATTAATTCGTTTTTTGCATTTTTAAAACGAATAATATCTGAATCATCATACCCATCAGGAAATTTTTCAACTAATAGGTTTAAAATTTCATTCGTCAATTTTACGTAATCAACAATCACTCTTTTCATAAAATATTTTATAGATCTAACAAATAAGCGAAAATTAATGGAGCTACAATGGTAGCGTCCGATTCAATAATAAATTTTGGAGTGTCCATATCCAATTTACCCCAAGTAATTTTTTCATTCGGTACTGCACCAGAATACGACCCGTAACTTGTAGTTGAATCTGATATTTGGCAGAAATAACTCCAGAAAGGAATATCATGCATTTCCATATCTTGATACAACATAGGCACTACACAGATTGGAAAATCTCCCGCAATTCCGCCACCAATTTGAAAAAATCCAATTCCGTTAGAAGAATTTTTAGCGTACCAATCAGCTAAATACGTCATGTATTCGATACCTGATTTTACGGTAGATGCTTTAAGTTCGCCTTTGATCACATACGAAGCAAAAATATTTCCCATGGTGCTATCTTCCCAACCTGGAACAATGATCGGTAGGTTTTTTTCTGCTGCAGCATACATCCAACTGTCTTTCAAATCAATCTCATAATACTCTTCTAGCACTCCAGAAAGCAGCATTTTATACATAAATTCATGTGGAAAATAGCGCTCGCCATTATCATCAGCATCTTTCCAGATTTTATAGATATGTTTTTGCAAACGACGGAATGCTTCATGCTCAGGAATACACGTGTCCGTTACGCGATTTAATCCGCGTTCTAGCAAATCCCATTCGTCCTGAGGTGTTAAATCGCGATAGTTAGGAACTCTCTCATAATGAGAATGAGCTACTAAATTCATGACATCTTCTTCGAGGTTGGCTCCAGTACAAGAAATGATTTGCACTTTGTCTTGACGAATAATTTCGGCAAAAATCTTTCCAATTTCGGCTGTACTCATCGCACCAGCCATGCTTACCAACATTTTGGAACCTTTGGCTAATTGTTGTTCGTATGCTTTTGCCGCATCTACTAAGGCTGCAGAATTGAAATGCAAATAGTGCTTTTCTATGAACTGACTGATTGGTCCTTTACTCATTTTGAATTGTTTAAAGCATTAAATATCAATAAATTATGTTTCAAATTTAAAAATTTTTTAATGTAAATGTTATGATTTATGTATTATTTTTTTCCGTAACCTAAAATTTTTAAAACGTCTTCCGAAGTTTGTTGTTCAGAGAAAACTTCGGTCGCTAAGATTCCATTTTCATCTCGATCGATCAAGATGTGTTTGGGTTGTGGAATCAAGCAGTGATGCAGTCCGCCATAGCCTCCAATGGTTTCTTGATAAGCTCCCGTGTTAAAGAAGCCAATATATAGTGGCTTTTCTTTAGAATATTTGGGCAGATAAATGGCATTCATGTTCTGTTCTGAATTGTAATAATCATCACTATCACAAGTCATTCCGCCTAATAATACCCTTTCGTACGTATCGTTCCATCGGTTTACCGCTAGCATGATAAATCGCTTGTTGATGGCCCAAGTATCGGGTAATGTAGTAATGAAAGACGAGTCGATCATGTTCCATTTTTCACGGTCATTTTGTTGTTTTTGATACAACACTTGGTAAATGGCACCGCCACTTTCGCCAACAGTAAAGGAGCCAAATTCTGTAAAAATATGAGGAACATCTACTTCGGCTTCTTCGCATGCAATTTTTATTTGATTGATAATTTCATCAATCATATATTGATAATCGTACTCAAAAGTCAGAGAGTTTTTTATCGGAAATCCACCGCCTACGTTAAGGCTATCAAGGGTTGGACATTCTTTTTTAAGTGCCACATAAACTTTAATACATTTTACTAATTCATTCCAGTAATATGCGTTGTCATTGATTCCGGTATTGATAAAAAAGTGCAACATTTTTAGTTCCAATTTTTTATTTTCTTTGATCTCTTTTTTGTAAAAAGGAACAATGTTTCGGTATCCAATTCCTAATCTTGAAGTATAGAATTCGAATTTAGGCTCTTCTTCAGCCGCAATACGAATACCAATTTTGAATTTATTTTTGATTTGAGATTGTAATAAATCTAACTCTTCATAATTATCAATTATCGGAATTGTATTTTTATGGCCATTATTGATCAATCGTGCAATATTTTCAACATATTGATCTCTTTTGAAACCATTACAAATCACATAAGTACTTTTGTTGATTTTGCCATTTTCGAGTAAGTTCTCTACAATATTAATGTCAAAAGCTGAAGAGGTTTCAATATGAATATTGTTTTTGAAAGCCTCATTCATTATGTATTCAAAATGAGAACTTTTGGTACAATAACAGTAGTAATATTTTGCCTCATATTTATTTTTTTCCATCGATTTACGAAACCAGCTTTTGGCTTTGTTGATGTTGTTTGAAATTTGAGGTAAATACGTGAACTTTAATGGGGTGCCGTATTTTTCTACCAATTTCATCAAATCGATATTGTGAAATTGAAGGTTGTCTTTATTTAATTTGAATTCTTCTTGAGGGAAGTAATATGTTTGATTGATTAAGTCGGAATATTTTGTATTCATTGGAGTTTGTTGTGATTTTAAAATTAATTTATGTGTAAACTAAATCATATCATTCAAACCCGAATATTAGCATACCTTATTTGTAGTTTTTCGTTTTCTGTTTTGATATACTGAGATGGATCAAAATTGACACACCCAATCATGGTATAAAAACGGTGGAACGATTTCATTAAAAATCGTTCTTTTTTGTTTTTATCTTTGGAATTGTTAGTGCTATTTTGATTTTTTTTCATGGGTGCAAATGTAAAAAATTTAATCTTCGAAATACCATGCTTTTTTATTAAAATATCTTTTAACTTTTGTAATCGTTGAAGGCCTCAAGAATGAATTCGTTTTCAACTATTTGATTAATTTTTATAGCTCCGATACCGTCCAGCAATGCAAATTGAATGGTTCCGTATTCGTTTTTCTTATCATGGATGAGGAGTTCTAATATGGGTTCGATATCTGATGCTTCAAAAATCACATCATCATAAATGGCTTTGATGGCTTGCTTAATTTCTTGGTATTGTTGCGCGGTAAGCAGGTTTTTCTTCATAGAAATGTAGGCTTCTAGGATCATTCCTACTGCAATGGCTTCTCCGTGAAGCAAGGTTGTTTTTTCGGTATTTTCCAAAAAGTAACTTTCGATGGCATGTCCTAAGGTGTGGCCGAAGTTTAACGCTTTTCGAATGCTTTTTTCAGTAGGATCTTGCATGACAATTTCGTTTTTGATCTCTACTGATCGGTAGATAAGTGGATCAAAATCAGCATAATCAATAGCTGCTAAATGAAGGAATTTTCTCCAGTATTCTAGGTCGTATATCAATCCGTGTTTTAGCATTTCGGCCAAACCAGAGCGCATTTCGCTTTGCGATAAGGTAGCTAAATATGCCGTGTCTATCAATACCATTTTTGGAACATTGATTACCCCAATTTGGTTTTTCAAGTTGCCTAAGTCGACACCGTTTTTTCCTCCAACAGAAGCATCTACCATAGAGAGCAAAGTTGTGGGAATATGAATAAAATCAATGCCACGTTTGAAGGTAGAGGCTACAAAACCGCCTAAATCGGTTACAACTCCACCACCTAAATTGATGACCAACGTTTTTCTATCGGCTCCTAAATCGGTTAAAACATTCCATATTTCAATACAAGTTTCGATATTTTTGTTGATTTCTCCTGCCTCAAATTCTATTATTTCAATCGCCAAATCGGTTTCTAAATACGGCAACAAAATAGGTAAACAGCTATCAATAGTATGACTGTCAACGATAATAAAAAGATTAGAATACTTGTTTTCTTTCAAAAACAGATTTAAGTGTTCGTATGCGTTTTCGTTAAAATGAACAGGGTAACTATTAGCTGTGATGGTCTTCATGGTTTTCAAAATGTTTAAGTCGCAAAATAAGGCATTTTTTAGTAATTAGAATTCAAAACTCTATCTATATTTGCATTAAAATGTAATAAATAATGAACAGTTTATTTAATAATACACAAGTTGCCTTTGCTTTAAAAAGTGATACCGAACTCGATAGAGCCTATTTTTTATTTAAAATGATTGCCAGCGAGCCCTTAGTGCGCATTGGTACTGCCGTTACCAATTTTGCGATCAAAGCCAATTTGCCCGTCGAAAGTTTAATTAGAGCCACAGTTTTTGATCATTTTTGTGGTGGAGTCAATGAAAATGATTGTTTGAAGGTAGTTGATAAAATGTACACCAAAGGCGTTTCTTCGGTCTTGGACTATTCTGTTGAAGGAAAAGAAGAAGAAGAACAGTTTGATGCGGCTTTAAAAATGACTCTGAAAACTATCGAATTTGCTAAAGAAAAAGTAGCGATTCCTTTTGCTGTTTTTAAACCCACCGGTTTTGGTCGTTTGGCGTTGTATGAAAAATTAGGAGAGAAAAAACCGCTTTCTGAAGAAGAAGAAGTGGAGTGGAATAAAGTAAAAACGCGTTTTGATACCGTTTGTAAAGAGGCTTACATTAATGATGTTGCTTTACTTATTGATGCAGAAGAAAGTTGGATGCAAGAAGTTGCCGATGATTTGGTTACCGATATGATGCGAAAATACAATAAAGAAAAAGCGATTGTGTTTAATACATTGCAAATGTACCGTTGGGATCGTTTGGATTATTTGAAAAAAGTTCATGAACAAGCTAAAAAAGAGCAGTTTTTTATCGGAATGAAATTGGTTCGTGGTGCCTACATGGAAAAAGAAAATACGCGTGCAGTGGAAATGAACTACACTTCACCAATTTGTATTTCGAAAGAAGCTTCAGATGAAAATTATGATGCAGCGGTTGCCTACATGATGGATCACTTGGAGATTATGTCGATTTTTGCAGGAACACATAACGAATTAAGCACCTATAAGTTGATGGATTTAATGCAAAAAAACGGTGTCAAGAGTAATGATACTCGAATTTGGTTTGGTCAATTATATGGAATGAGTGATAATATAAGCTACAATCTTGCCGAAAACGGATATAATGTGGCTAAATATTTGCCATTTGGCCCCGTCAAAGATGTGATGCCGTACTTGATTAGACGTGCAGAAGAGAATACCTCAGTAGCTGGGCAAACGAGTCGCGAATTACTTCTAATTAAAACAGAGAGAAAAAGAAGAAAAGAGTAATTTTTTCTTTCTGAAGCATGTTACCGAATGCCTGTAGCCTCTTGCCTTTTGTGGGGTAAAGTTTTGCGGCAGGCTAGTTTTTTTTTAAAAAGGAAATATCTTATATTTGGCCATCAAACAAAGCGATTTTATGTCGTTGTTATTTTGTGGTGATGGCGTTTGCCAATCTACAAAAGTTTATAAATAATTAATCTTTTCGAAAACAACAATTCTTTTTTAGCTAAAAATAGATGATAATGTGTTTGCTGTTTTCGAAAAAAACATGAAATGAAATGAAAATACTAGAAGGGAAGGTAGCTATTATTACAGGCGCAAGCCGCGGAATTGGGAAAGGAATTGCTGAAGTTTTTGCAAAAAATGGAGCTAATGTAGCGTTTACTTACAGTTCATCTGTGGCGTCGGCTTTGGCTTTAGAACAAGAGTTAAATGCTTTAGGAATTAAAGCAAAAGGATACCAGTCGAATGCAGCAGATTTTAATGAAGCACAAACGTTTGTAGATGCTGTTATTGCTGATTTTGGTACGGTAGATATTCTTATCAACAACGCCGGAATTACTAAAGATAACCTAATGATGCGTATGTCTGAGGCTGATTTTGATCAAGTGATTGATGTGAATTTAAAATCAGTGTTTAATATGACAAAAGCAATTCAGAAAACCTTTTTGAAAAAACGATCTGGTTCTATTATTAATATGAGTTCTGTGGTTGGAGTAAAAGGAAATGCTGGACAAACTAATTATGCAGCTTCAAAAGCGGGAGTCATTGGTTTCTCAAAATCGGTAGCTTTAGAGTTAGGTTCGCGTAATATTCGTTGTAATGTAATTGCTCCAGGTTTTATAGAAACCGAAATGACCGCCAAATTAAGTGAAGATGTGGTCAAAGGTTGGAGAGAAGGTATTCCTTTAAAACGCGGTGGGTCTACTGAGGATGTTGCCAATGCTTGCTTGTTCTTCGCTTCAGATATGAGTACTTATGTTACGGGACAAGTTTTAAATGTTTGTGGAGGAATGCTTACCTAAAAAAAGTATTCAGATTTTAGTATTCAGTAATGTACCTAAAAATAGTGCTGAATAGGGATAAAATAAGCCTCAATAATTTTTAAAATATGACAACAAACACGCTTCTGTTACTGATTATCTCTTTAGTTATAGCTGCTGGGTTGTCGTATTTTCAATATTTTTATAAAGCCAAAAATCAATCAAAAATGTATTGGTTTTTGGCTTTTTTGCGTTTTGCAACTGTTTTTGGTGTTTTATTATTGTTGATAAATCCTATTATTAGTAAAACCGAATTAGAAGTAGTCAAAACTCCCTTGCCAATTGTAATGGATAATTCGAGTTCGATTACTTTTTTGGAGGCTCAAACAGCGGCCACAAAAGTATATCAACAATTGACTTTGAATACTGATTTGCAGAAAAAGTTTGAGATGCTCCCTTTTATTTTCGATGCTACTTTGCAACAAACAGAGGTGTCAAATTTTAAAGGAACACAAACACAATTGGATGTTGTGGCTAAAGGTTTAAAGAATTTGTATCGAAATAGTTATTTCCCAACGGTTTTAGTTACTGATGGCAACCAAACATCGGGTGCTGATTATGTGTATAGTTTTGATAATAAAAATCGTATTTTTCCGATAGTTTTAGGTGATACGACGGCTGTTTTTGATTTAAAAATTAGTCAGTTAAATGTCAATAAATATGCATTTTTAAAAAATAAATTCCCAGTAGAAGTTTTTGTAAACTATTCAGGTAATCGATCGATCACCGCTAATTTTTCTATTTCAGAAGGTAAAAGTACGCTAGCGAAACAACAAGTAAACTTTACATCTACCCAAAAAACGGCTACTTTAACGGTATTTTTGCCTGCTGATAAAATGGGCTTGCATTTGTTTAAAGCCACCATTCAATCGAGTTTGAAAGAAAAAAATACTTATAATAATTCCAGTAATTTTGCCGTTGAAGTATTGGATCAAAAAACTACAATTGGGTTAGTTTCTTCGATTGACCATCCAGATGTGAGTGCTTTGAAGCGAGCTATTGAGTCTAATATGCAGCGTAAAGTAAGTATAGTTAAACCTCAAGATGTGAGATCAGTAAAGGATTATACTGTTTTGATTTTGTATCAGCCTACAGCTTCATTTAAAGCTGTTTTCGATGGCGCAAAAACAGCAGGAATTAATACTTTGATCGTTACGGGAATGGCTACCGATTTTAATTTTTTGAACCAACAGCAAACAGATTTGGTTTTCAAAATGACCAATCAAAAAGAAGATTTCTTGGCCGTCTTTGATTCAAAATTTAATGCTTTTGCTTTGGAAAACATTGGATTTGAAAATTTTCCGCCCCTAGAAAATCCCTATGGTACAGTTGTCGCAAAGGAGAATGTTTCGGTTTTATTATCCTCAAAAATTAGAAATATGGCCACGGGCCTTCCTCTTTTGGCCTTTGCAGACGACGGAGGTAGGCGAAACGCATATTTATTGGGCGAAAATAGTTGGAAATGGCGTTTACAATCGCATGTTGATCAAGAATCGTTTGATAAATACGACGTTTTTATAGATAAAGTCATTCAGTTTTTAGCGTCGAATAGTGCTAAAAAAGCATTAGTGGTTACCCACGAAAATTTCTACAATTCGGGAGAAGCCATTGCAATAACGGCTCAGTTTTTTAATAAAAACTACGAGTTTGATGACAATGCTCGATTGACTATTTCTGTAACAAACATTAAAAATAAGCAAACCAAAAATTACGATTTGCTTAAAGCTGCGAGTGCCTATCAAGTAAATTTGGAGGGACTTTCGGCCGGAAGTTATACATTTACAGTAAAAGAGCTAAATACCAATAGTCGTTATTTTGGTCGCTTTGAAATCTTAGATTTTGACATTGAGAAACAATTTGTCACTCCAGATTTTGTCAAATTATCGCAATTGGCTGAACAGACCAACGGAAAAGTGTTTCTTCCTGCTCAAGTAAAACAGTTGATTCAGCTGTTACTCGCTGATGATAGTTATAAAGCCATTGAAAAAGAGCGCATCACCAAAACACCATTGATTGATTGGATTTGGCTTTTGGTTTTGATTGCTATTTGCTTATCAGTTGAATGGTTTGTAAGAAAATACAATGGTTTGTTGTGATTTAACGGTGGTTTTTTAAAATTAAAGATTATGGATTTTAGACTAAAAGTGTTTTATACCGTTGCACTCCGACTTAATTTTACTAAGGCGGCTGCTGAATTGTATATAAGTCAACCTGCGGTTTCAAAGCATATTCAGGAATTGGAAGAAACGTACAAAACCAAGCTTTTTGAGCGAAATGGTTCTAAAATTGCTTTAACGCCAGCGGGTGTTTTATTGTTGAAACATGCCAAAACTATTTTTGATATTTATCGTGATATCGATTTTGAGATGAGTTCGTTCGTAAGTAAGCGCAAAGGATTACTCCGGCTTGGTGCTAGTACAACCATTTCTCAATATGTTATTCCTCCCGTACTTGCTGGTTTTCAAAGAAAAGAAACGGATATTAGTGTTCAATTAATTAATGGTAACACAGAACAAATTGAGAGTGCGCTGCTAAACAAAGAAATTGAAATTGGAATCGTGGAAGGGCAATCTAAAAATCAATCCATTAAATACCTTCCTTTTTTAAAAGATGAATTGGTATTAGTGAGAAGCGTTGCTAATGTTGTGTTGAATAAAAATGAAATTACCTTAGACGATTTAAAACAACTTAGATTGATTACTAGGGAACGAGGTTCTGGAACACTTGAAGTTATAGAGTTTGCACTAAAGAAAGCCAACTTGCGTCTCGTTGATCTGCAAATCGAAATGCAGCTAGGGAGCACAGAAAGTATAAAGTCATATCTACTGCATTCAGATTGCTACGCTTTCATGTCCATTCATTCTATTCTAAAAGAGTTGAAAAATAATGAATTGACGATAGTTGAAATAGAGGGACTAAGCGTTGAAAGATTTTTTTATGTAATTTCTTTGATGGGAAAATCTGATACACTTTCGGAATTATTTGTTCAAAGTTTGTCGAGTTATTATAACAAGGGGTTATAACCAATCGTTTTTTAGAATTAGTATTTTGTGCGTAATCATCGGATCTTTGCAAAGAATTTTAACAAACATCAAGATGGAAACGACATCAAAACAAGAAAACGCACCAAAAGCACATTTATTTAAATTAAGTAAAACTACACAACAAATTATTTTTATACTACTACTAGTATCATGTGTAGTATTTCCTATTATTTCTCCTCCAGTAGCTTTATTAATAGGATTGGTTATTGCCAATTTGTTTGGTCACCCTTTTTTACATTTAAATCACAAAGCTACCTCGATATTACTTCAAGTCTCTGTGGTTGGTCTTGGATTTGGAATGAATTTGCACAGTGCAATTTCGGCAGGTAAGGAAGGCTTTTTGTTTACCGTTGTTTCTATTTTTTCAACTTTAATTTTAGGTCTATTAATTGGAAAATGGATGGGTATTGATAAGAAAATATCTCACTTAATTTCTTGTGGTACTGCAATTTGTGGAGGAAGTGCTATAGCAGCCATTGCTCCTGTTGTAAAATCCAATGAAAATCAAACCTCCGTTGGTTTGGGTGTTATTTTTATTCTAAACTCGGTAGCCTTGTTTTTATTTCCAGCTATTGGACATTGGCTAAATCTTTCACAACATGATTTTGGTTTGTGGTGTGCTATTGCTATTCATGATACGAGCTCTGTAGTTGGTGCGGCCAACAAATTTGGTCCGGAAGCCTTGCAAATAGCGACAACTGTTAAATTAGCAAGAGCCCTTTGGATTATTCCTATTGCTATTGGATCTTCTTATATTTTCAAAAATGGAAATAGCAAAGTGAAAATTCCGTACTTTATCTTCCTTTTCATCCTTGCTTTAATCGTAAATACTTATGTTTCTTCTGTTGCGGTAGTGGCTCCCTATTTTGTTGATATTGCGAAATTAGGGTTAACATTAACCTTATTCTTAATTGGTTCCGGTTTAAATATTAGTAAATTAAAAGAAGTAGGTGTTAAGCCATTACTTCAAGGCGTAATTTTGTGGGCCTTCATTGCATCAACCTCATTATATGTGATTATGAAATTAAGCTAGTCTGTATTTGATCTAGTTTGCAAAAAACATTGGCACAAAAAATTGCGATGGAAAATATGAATTTTCATCGCAATTTTTTGTGTTATTAGTTATTGAGTCTCAAAAAAGTTTGGGCAAAGCTAACTTTGCATAGAGTTTTATGAGGTTGTAATTTTGAATAAGACCTTATAGTGTATTTTGATATTCCTTGTTTTTTAATAGATCAGCAGCTGTCTGATAATAGGAAATGGTCTCGTTAATAAGTTTTTTATTGGGAGTTTTTAATGAATTTTCTTTAAAATGAATTTGATAGTTGTTTTGAATGGATGGACTATTATCCATTTTTAAATCGAATTGTTTAACCCTTTGTTTTGG
>JBOFUD010000445.1:0-2154 GCA_051652385.1 Flavobacterium sp. | reverse complement strand
CCAATATTTTAAATTCCAAATTCCAAGAAGGGCTAGCCGCGAGGGAATTGAAAAGAAAATTCCAATATTTTAAATTCCAAATTCCAAGAAGGGCTAGCCGCGAGGGAATTGAGAATAAAATTCCAATACTTTAGATTCCAAATTCCAAGAAGGGCTAATCGCGAGGGAATTGAGGATAAAATTCCAATATTTTGAATTCCAAATTCCAAGAAGGGTTAATTGCAAGGGAATTGAGGGTATAATTCCAATACTTTAAATTCCAAATTCCAAGAAGGGCTAACCGCGAGGGAATTGAGAATAAAACTCCAATACTTTAAATTCCAAATTCCAAAAAGGGTTAATTGCAAGGGAATTGAGAGTATAATTCCAATGTTTTGAATTCTAGATTCGAAAAAGGGTTGGCGCAAAGATATAAATCCCAACATTCTAAATGTAAAATTCCAAAAAAGGTTAATCGCGAAGGCGCTAATTCGCGAGGGAGCTGAAAAGGAAATTCCAATATTTTAAATTCCAAAAAGGGTGAAGTGCAAGATAGAAATTGCAATATTTAAATTCCGAAGTCTCACCTTGCAGCTGTTCTACTGAGACATTCAAAATTCAAAATCTCTCTTTTTGAATACGAAAGACCAGCAATGCGCTAACCGATATCAAGGGTAATAGCAAGAAAAAAGGTGCTTTGTTGAATAATACAATAGTATAGCAGGCAAACCCAGCCCAAAGGACATAGGCAATAAATCGCGTCGCTTTTTGGTTTTTTTGAATGAAAAAATAGACTAGCAATAGTAAGGCAGGATTGAACAATAGGACATTGTAATTGTATGCGAGTTCGGGATGCAACGAATACACGCTCATGAACAAGAAAAATATTCCTAATATTCCTTGAAACGTCAAAAAACACACTATTACTTTCCTGTTTTTACAAAAAACAAGTAAGAGTAAAAGTGCCCCATAAGTATAAGGGTTGTTCCACCATGAATGTGGTTGTGTAGGTGCAAGAGACAAAAGTGTCTGCATTGGCAAGGCCAAGGCTTGGTTTTGAAAACGACTTGTTTTTAGGCTCTCTAGCAGTTCAAATGGTAGAAAAACGGTGGTAGCTTTTTGGTCGACTTTGGTCCCGAAAATAATACTCGTCCCCAATTGTTCGTAAAAATGATTGGAAAAGTAGGGGAATAGCACACTGCGATACGAACTATCTGTATGCTTTGATTTGATAATGACTTTGTCGCCAAGTGTTTGGTTGAGTAGGTCCACGACCATTGTGGTGCAGTTTCTGTCGATGAATTTATAGGTGTAAAAGCGTTCCTCCGTTTGTAAAGTAGTTTTAAGTCGGTCTAGTAAGCGCTGCTTGACAATTGGGGTGAGTAGTAATTTTTGTTCGTAAACGCTGCGCCCCTCAGATTGGTATTGCTGGATAAAATCAGAATAGGAGTGGGCTACTACAAAATATTGCAAATCGCCTTTGGCAAATTTGGCTACAAAATTAGGGGTTGAAAAATCAAAAGCACCGTAATTAAAGACGACATCAAAGAGTTGTTCGGGGTCGCTAATGCGAAGGGCGGTGTGGCCAAACAAGGCATACGTTTCATTAGCAGTAGCGCAAGTCAAGACACTTACCGTTGCTTTTGGCGAAAGCGGTACAAGTTGCGCCGCTGCTCCGGTGCTGTCGATGATTAGAAATAAGAATACAATTTTTTTTAGAAAAGCAATAGGTGCAGTAGTCCACTTCATAAAAACAACTAAATTGGTAAAGGGTGTAAAAATAGCGCATTTGGCTGAGTTGTTTGCGTTCAATGGTAAAAATATAAATCGGTTTTTTTCAAACACGAATGGTGTTTTTTTTGCCACAGATTCCACAAATTTTCACAAATTATGACTGGTTATAATTTGTTTAGATTTGATTGTAAACATTTTTTCAACGGATTTCAATTTGTTGCTACAAAATGAATCGTTTCCCATCAACGGATTGTTTTTTTTTTTGTCACAGATTATACAGATTTACACAGATTATGGCCGGTTATAATGTTTTTAGATTGTATTGCAAATATTTATTTAAACGGATAAAAATATGTTGCTACAAAATGCATCGTCTTCCATCAACGGATTGAAATCCGTTGCTACAAATGAATCGTTTCTAATCAACGGATTAAAATCCGT
>JBOFUD010000444.1:0-2834 GCA_051652385.1 Flavobacterium sp. | reverse complement strand
GCTGCCAAACCTGATGAAAAAGCCAAACCTTTAGTTCCATTTTCAATACTTGCTAAGGCATTTTCGAGTGCAGAGCGTGTTGGATTTGCAGCCCTACTATATTCATAATCTGGATGCAGCGGTTGTCCGGGACTTGTTTGTACAAAAGTAGACGTTTGATAAACCGGCGGCATTACCGCTCCTGTGGCCGCATCGTGATGTTGGCCACCATGTATTGCTTTTGTGTTGAATTCCATAATTTTGATTTGTTATTATACGTACATTTTAATGCATATATCCAGAAACAAGAGAACTGCATTACATATTACTGATCATCAATGTTTTAAAATTTTAAAATTAAAAATCCTAATGCATAGAAAATTCATAATATCTTTTTGTTAAGATTGCATATTCTGCATTTTAAAATGCAAATTTACCGTTAAATAATGAGAATTCAATTTTTAAGTAGGCTACCTTTGAAATAAATTAACACTTTTTCAAAAATGAATGTAAGAATTTTAGGTTTTTTTACACTACTCCTTTTTACAGCCTGTTCGAATGAATTGCGCTTCGAATCAAAAGAATTTACGCAAAAAAGCAACTTACTCTGCAAAGAAAACTGCACCACCATAGCAATTGACATTCCGTATGCTAGTAATCACACGGTGGCCGCAGATAGCATTAATAGAAAAGTTTTTAATGTGGTTAAAGATCTAGTTTACGTAAACGAAAAACCCATTGAAAACAATGACTATGTTGCCTTGCTCAATTCCTTTATTACAACATTTGAAAGCACTCGAGAGGAATACCCCGACAGTACTTTCGGTTGGGATGCCAAAATTGAAGGCTCTATTGAATACCAATCCGACGCAATTGTTAATATCGAAATCAATCATTATACTTTTACAGGAGGCGCGCATGGTTTTGAAGGCAAACAATCTTTACTATTTGATCCGAAAACAGGTAAAAAAATAGCCAATCGAAGCCTATTTAAAGAAATTCCTGAATTTAAGAAAATGGTCGAAAATAAGTTCAGAAAAAAATACAACATTCCACTAAAAGGAAACATCAATCAAACCGGTTGTTTATTTGAAGATGATGCCTTTCAATTGCCTAAAAATATATTTTTTAAGAGTGATGGTTTGTTGCTACATTACAACCAATACGAAGCAGCATCGTATGCCGAAGGACCCAAAACACTATTTTTACCCTACACTTCCATCAAAAAGTATTTAATTTTGAAATAATAAAGAGCTTCAAAATGCCACTTCAATTTGCAGCGCATTACGTTGTGCTTACATTGTACTAAATAAACTTGCGAATACTCATCATGATTCCTAAATGCAATCCTTCGTGAAATGCATTAAATTGAAGCGCTTCCTCGACATTATGCAGAGTAAAACCGGCAGAAGTTGGATATTCCGCATACACTTGAAATAGGTTCTTTTCGTAATCACTTTTGGTTTGTTCTACAGTTGAAAAAAGCAAACTTTTAACCAAAGCTACTTCTACTTCCGTTACGGAATGCTGGGGTTTGCTTCCTTTTTTATAGCGCTCAACCAGCTCATCAGAAACGTGCATGGGCAAACCCGATAATTTATAAACCAACAACTGCTGGGTCACAACAATATGAGCAATGTTCCAAAATAAAGTATTCGAAAAACCATCAGGAATGGCGTTCAATTGTGCTAATGAGTAATTTTCTAAAAAAGAAGCTGCCATTTTTCTGCTGGTAGCGGTAAGTTCAAATAGTGCGTTCATTGTTTTAATTTTGTGATAAAATTACTCATTTTCTTTTAAAATGAATTTTCTTTGTACTCATAAAAACTCACTCCATGAATAAAATATACTATTTGGCCTCTTGTGATACCTGCCGAAAAATCATAAAATCCTTGCCACAAAACCACAACTTAGCTTTTCACGACATCAAACAAAACCCTATAACTGAAGCAGAATTAGACGAGATGTATAGCCTTTCCGGCAGTTATGAAGCCTTGTTTAGTAAAAAGGCGCAGCTTTACAAATCTTTAGATTTAAAAAACAAAGCGCTGACAGAAGCTGATTTTAAAAGATACATCTTAGAACATTATACTTTTTTGAGTCGGCCCGTTTTTATTATAAACGATGCCATATTTATTGGCAATAGCCAGCAAAACATGCACCAAGTACACTTAGCCTTAGCGCATGTCTAAAAGAAACCTCGCCTTACTAGGCGCCACACTCGTTTCTATCATTTACGGTGTTACTTTTACCATTGCCAAGGACGTCATGCCAAAATACATCGATGCCTACGGATTCATATTGTTGCGCGTCGGAGGTTCGGTTTTGCTTTTTTGGTTGTTGTGGCTATTTATGCCCAAAGAAAAAATTAGCCTTTCCGATTTTCCACGAATCATAGCTGCTTCATTTTTTGGAGTTGCTTTTAATATGCTCACTTTTTTCAAGGGCTTAAGCCTTACTTCGCCCATTTCTGCAGCTGTTATTATGGTTTCTACCCCAATGATTGTCATGGTTTTGTCGGCGCTATTGATGAAGGAACGCATTGAAAAAAGAAAGATAATCGGAATTATACTCGGCTTATTAGGCACCACTTTTTTAATTATGTATGGAAAATCTATTGGCAACGCTAGTCAGGCCGGATTGGGTAATTTGTTGGTTTTGGTCAATGCCATTTCTTACGGATTTTATTTGATCCTCGTAAAAAAGCTCATGCAAACTTACCACGCTTTTACTTTTGTAAAATGGATGTATCTTTTTGGATTTTTGATGGTCCTCCCCTTTGGCTGGGGCGAATTGATGGTGGTAAATTGGACTCTAATCCCCGTTGCTATTTATTGGAAAATAGGTTTTGTCGT
>JBOFUD010000443.1:0-2818 GCA_051652385.1 Flavobacterium sp. | reverse complement strand
CGCTCATGAGATCCCGAAGTAGAGTGACCTTGAGGTTGCGTGAGTTGTTGCACGTGAATTAAAACAGGTGTATGTTGTTCGCGAGCTATTGCAGCGGCTTTTTCATAAACACTAATTAGAGCGGCGTAATCCCAACCTTTTACCCTTAGAATTTCGAAACCGTTGCCATTTTCATCACTTTGGTATCCTTTTAAAATTTCAGAAATATTTTCTTTTGTTGTTTGATGTTTAGCATGAACCGATATGCCGTATTCATCATCCCACACACTCATCACCATGGGTACTTGTAAAACACCGGCGGCATTGATAGTTTCAAAAAACAGCCCTTCTGAAGTACTTGCATTTCCGATGGTTCCCCAAGCAATTTCATTTCCATTACTAGAAAAATTGGAAGCATTTGTAATTCCAGTAACGTTTCTGTATATTTTAGAGGCTTGTGCTAAGCCTAATAATCTCGGCATTTGTCCCGCCGTGGGTGATATATCTGCGCTCGAATTTTTTTGTTCTGTAAGGTTTTTCCATGATCCATCCTCATGTAGGCTATGCGTAGCAAAATGACCTCCCATTTGTCTGCCTGCCGACATCGGATCATGTGCAATATCAGTGTGCCCATATAAGCCGGCAAAAAACTGAACTGGAGTTAGTGCTCCAATGGCCATCATAAAGGTTTGGTCTCGGTAATATCCAGATCTAAAATCTCCATTTTGAAATGCCTTAGCCATAGCTAATTGTGGGACTTCTTTACCATCACCAAAAATTCCAAATTTAGCTTTTCCAGTTAGTACTTCTTTGCGGCCCAGTAGGCTGCATTCTCGACTGGTAATGGCAAGCGTATAATCTGTTAGAACTTCTGTTTTAAAGTCTTCAAAAGTTAAGGTTGTGTTGTGTGGTTCTTTTACCATGATGCTATAGATAGTAATTTTATGCAAACTTACTTAAAAACAAGTGATTTTCATAATTCGTTAGATAAAATAAAATTTGATTATTTTCAAATTTACAGGTCAAATTGTAGATTAAATTTATTAAAATCTATTGTAAAATATTAAAATATTAAAAATATGATAGTTGTTGCTTGCTTTTGATACATTTTTAAAACCATTTTCTTGTAAATAAATTCAACAACTTACCGGGGTTAAAGGTGACTACAAAGCGAATTTTCTGATGGTAATTCGCTTGACTAACTTCCCATCCAATAGTGGAATAGATAGGAAAAAAGAGCTCAAAATAATCAGGCACTAAATTTAATCGTACGCCACTATCGTATACAAAACTCGGTGCGCTACCTCTGTTTTTTATAAAACCAGCATCGCCGTACAATTCAATCCAATTCCAAATATTAAAACTCGCATTGCAAGTGGTTAACCACTGATTGGCATAGGGGGTAGTGAGTTTTGACTTGAATCCTCCTTCGGCCAGGATAAATTGTCGGCTAAAAAAGCCAGTACTTTCTGAGCGGCCGTAATAATTATAGTCAAATAAGTAATCAGTTGGGCGATCAAGAGCAAAGCTAAAAAAATCAGAACTAGTAGAAGTATTGTATAAAAATCGTCCTAAAAACAACCTTAAATTTAACTGACGATTGTTCCGAAACAGTTTACGATATTCAATTTCTACAGCTGTTTTTCCAAATTCTTTAGAGAGTTGTATATCGGTTGAAAAACTGAAATGATTGGTAATTTCTGTTTTTGAATTGAGGTAACGAGCATTAAAAACAGAATAATTTAACAAAGAATTATCCAAGACTATTTCGCTTTTTTCGCGCTCAACCATAACGTTTCTTAAGATGATTAATTGCTTTCTATTGTCACGAAAATCAGGATTTCTTATTTGCATTTGTACCATCGGGTTGAGTCGAAGGTAGGTAGCATCCGGTGCATAATGAAAATAAGAAGCGCCCAGCGAATAGCGCACGTTGTATAATCTGCTTTCTCGGTACAGTTGATTGACGGTAAAAAAACCAGATCCCGAAAAAGTTTTGGCTTTAATGGAGTACATCGGACTAAAATCAAAGGTAAATGGTTTGTTTAAAATAGATTTGTTGTGAAGTCGTATTCCCGGCGAAAGTCCATCATAAACATTAAATCCAAGAACGGGGGTATACAGAATTTGATTATAAGTAGGATCCTCGAGGTCTTTCAAAAAAACAAATTTGAAAGGACGATTGTTAGGAAAGAATCCTTCCAGTTTTTTCCAGTTGTTTCTCAAATTCAATTCGGGAACTTCGTTTTTATAATTCAGTATTATTTTTTCGGCATTGCCCCTGGGGATAGAATACACTGAATCGGGATTTTTTGCAACGTCAAGCCATTTATTAAAAACAATAGTTCCGTCTTTTATGCCGTAAACTGGTACCGGAACATGTATTCCTGTTTTACTTTTTAGAGAAAAAGTGAGGCTATCCTTTGTAAGGTTTATTTTGTTAAATTTGTAATCGATTAATTTTC
The DNA here is from genome assembly GCA_051652385.1 of Flavobacterium sp. Lineage (GTDB taxonomy): Bacteria > Bacteroidota > Bacteroidia > Flavobacteriales > Flavobacteriaceae > Flavobacterium. The sequence continues at coordinate 374 of JBOFUD010000443.1, read as the reverse complement.
TTGAGTTAATCATGATGTCAAAAAACCAATCAATGGGCTGTTTGGCATTTTTTGTTAGTGTGGATTTAAAATCGTTGCTGTTGGTTTGTTGCTGTTTATTCAAAGCCAAAAAATTTTGAATACTGTTGGGTACAATTTGTTCGTTTAAAAAAGTATCTAGATAGCGAAAGCTCAAACCAGCTCGGTATTTATTTGCAATTTGTTCGTTAAATTTTATCAGTGTGTTTTTCGAATTATTCAAGGGTTGATCTAGATTTTTTCGTACCATTAGCATGTAAAAGTAACTGTATTGCTCGTTGAAATCTAAAGCAGCTATCCCGTAACTTTTTAATAATTTTATGTTGCCAATAGCCCCTAACATTTTGCTTTTGGGA
>JBOFUD010000442.1:0-3426 GCA_051652385.1 Flavobacterium sp. | reverse complement strand
CCCAAGCCCGAAGTTACAAAAAGTCCGCCTTTTGGTTCTTTTTTAATTTTTCTAAAACCATTCAACACCGTGATTGTCGTGCCGTGCACAATGCCTTGTGGACCAATGTACATATAGCTTCCAGCGGTCATTTGTCCGTATTGCGAAACACCCAAGGCATTCATTTTTTCCCAATCGTCTGGTGCCGAATAATTCGGAATCACCATACCATTGGTCACCACCACTCTTGGCGCCTCCTTATGCGAAGGAAACAATCCCATCGGGTGGCCCGAATACATCGTCAAAGTTTGCTCCTCCGTCATTTCCGATAAGTATTGCATCGTCAAAAGGTATTGTGCCCAATTTGAGAACACCGCGCCATTACCACCATAAGTAATCAATTCCTGCGGATGCTGCGCCACAGCATGATCCAAGTTGTTTTGAATCATCAGCATAATAGCTTTCGCTTGCTCGCTTTTTCCCGGATATTCGTCAATCGGACGCGCATACATGGTGTAATCAGGACAAAAACGGTACATATAAATGCGCCCGTATAATTCTAATTCCTGCGAAAATTCAGGCAGCAATTCCGCATGATGTTGGGGTTCAAAATAACGCAACGCATTGCGCAACGCCAATTTTTTTTCTTCAGCGGTCAAAATTGCTTTACGCTTTGGCGCATGATTTATGGTTGGGTCATACGGTTTCGGTTGTGGTAATATAGCAGGAATTCCCTGTTGAATTTGTTCTTTAAAAGTCATTTTTTTGTTTTTTTAAATCGAAATTAAAAATAATCGCTGCGTAAACCCTTTTTTGAAAATGATTTGGGCGAGACCACACTACCCCAAGTGGCCCACGCAGCGTTGTCGTTATTCGGCCCCTTGTGCTAGTGCGGTCGGGCTATCCGCACTACTTCGGTAGTTAGCTCCTATCCCTCTCGCAACCCGTAGCGCAAGAACTTTTTGCTTCCAAAACCTCTTGAGCAGTAAATAGTCAGCCTTTAGTTTACTGTCATGAGGTAAAACAAAATCAATAGTCTGATTGTTGATTTTTGAGTAACGATTTATGATTGCAGATTTGTGAACCTTTGAAAAATAAGCTATTTTTTTATTCACCAGCACAAAAATCAAATATCTAAAATCAGCAATCATTTTATCATTTAATCCTTCAAGTTCGTTAAAAACCGACTCAGGATACTTAAGATCCGACCGGTGGTAGGACTTGTCTATTTTGATTTTGAATTGTAAAGAAAGAATGTCCATTGCAATGGGTTTATTTCAAATGCTCAATAATTTTAAGGATTATTCACTTTGTAAGTCCACTATAACTACAATCCACTTTCTTCAATTTACTTCTGCCGTCTATAATCTATTCTCTCTATTCTATTCTCTCTATAATCTATTTTCTAATCTCCCCTATTTTCTTGTCAAAACCATACGGACAATGCCTGCAGCCATTTTTGCAGCAATAGCCTCTTTTTAAATGATGTTTTTCAGTAAAACATTTGTAACCTTCAGGAGTAAAGTAGAAATCTTCGCCCTCTTTTAATTTATTTTCATTACTTTGCTCTGTCATACAAAAACTGTTTTTTTTGGAGCAAACCGAATTACTCTAAAAGTGATTTTTCTTAAATAAAAGGGTTTAGCCTATGCAAATCTATAAATTTTAAAGTGAAATGATTCTTATTGTTGCCAAATATTTAATTCCAAAAGGGTACAGCGGTTTAGCTGCTTTTCCGTTTGTGATTGTAAAAAAGGCCTCCTATAAAAAACAATATGTTTTTCTAAATCACGAAAAAATTCATCTTCGCCAACAACTAGAACTTTTGGTCTTGCCTTTTTTTATTTGGTACGTTCTAGAGTTTTTGCTGCGATTGTTACAGTATAAAAAATGGGAACTAGCCTATAGAAACATCAGTTTCGAACGGGAAGCCTATGCCAACGAAATCCATTTACATTACCTAAAAAAGCGAAGTTTTTGTCGCTTTTTAAAATACATATAGTCCACCAATGCAAATTGTTAATCAAGAAATACCGCTACATTTACCCAATGGAATCTCGCTTTTTATCAAGCGTGAGGATAAAAATCATCCGTTTATTTCGGGTAATAAGTTCCGAAAATTAAAATACAATTTACTTCAGGCAAAAGCCGAAAATCAAACCACTTTACTCACTTTTGGGGGTGCGTTTTCCAATCATATTGCTGCTGCAGCCTATGCCGGTATGGAGCAAGGATTTAAAACCATTGGCGTGATTCGCGGCGACGAGTTGCGCGATAAAATTTCAGAGAATCCTACTTTGGCTTTTGCTCAAGAGTGCGGTATGGAGTTTGAGTTTGTGACTCGAGAAGCCTATCGCCATAAAACAGAAGCCGCTTTCATTGCACAACTACGCTCCCAATTTGGACCGTTTTATTTGGTGCCCGAAGGCGGTACCAACTCTTTAGCTGTCAAAGGTTGTGAGGAAATTTTAACCCCAGACGATGCTCATTTTGATTTTGTTTGTTCTTCCATCGGTACGGGTGGCACCATTTCGGGACTCATAAATAGTCTGTTGCCTCATCAAAAAGTTTTGGGATTTCCCTCTCTAAAAGGCGATTTTTTACAAAATGAAATTCGTAATTTTGTAACCAACAGCAATTGGGCGCTTTTTCAAGACTATCATTTTGGTGGTTATGGTAAAATAACTGCCGAATTCATCGAGTGGATCAATTGGTTTTATGCTCAAACCCAAATTCCTTTGGATCCTATTTATACCGGAAAAATGGCGTTTGGAGTTATGGATTTAATTCAAAAAAATTATTTCCCCGAACAATCCAAAATTTTGATGATTCATACCGGTGGACTCCAAGGAATAGCTGGGATGAATGCAAAACTAGCGCTCAAAAAAATGCCAACATTAGTACTATGATCAAACAATTTTTTTCTTTTTTCTTTTTTTTATTATTGGTAGGTTGTAACAGTTCTAAAAAAGCCGTTACCTCCACCAAAAACAACACATCTTACAAGAAGAAGCATAAGACTGAAGTCATTCAATCCACTTCCAAAACAGTAACAACCAATACTGTGGTGGAGGAGTATATTGCACGTTACAACAATATTGCCATGAGCAATATGAAGCAGTACGGCATTCCGGCCAGTATTATTTTGGCGCAAGGCATTTTGGAGTCAGGGGCGGGAAGAGGAAGATTAGCACTTAACTCCAACAATCATTTTGGCATTAAATGTCACAGCGATTGGGCGGGCGACAGTGTGTATCACGATGATGATGCTGCTCAAGAATGTTTTCGAAAATACGATAATCCGGAAGGCTCCTATAAAGACCATGCTTTGTTTTTGACCAGCAAAAAAAGATATGCGGCTTTGTTCTCGCTCCGTAAGGGAGATTATGAAGCGTGGGCCAAAGGACTTCGTGCTGCAGGTTATGCTACTGATCCACAATATCCCAA
>JBOFUD010000441.1:0-2923 GCA_051652385.1 Flavobacterium sp. | reverse complement strand
TACAAAATCCATAAAGGCCGGATCGGTAGTGAGCCACTTGGGGACTTGTGCCAAAAAGGCAATTCTGTTAAACGTTAAGTGACTTATTCCGGCATAAGTCATAATAGCTCCCAAAAGGATGCGGAAGATGTTTTGAAGTAGGGTTGTTTTCATAATTTAAATTGCGCACAATTATATCGTACACGATGCAAATGTAATTGTTTTTTAGAATAGAAACTGTTTTTTTTTTTATAAAAAATAAACGCTTACCACAAATAATAAGTAGCCGTTTTATAAAAGATCCAAAATCACAAAAACCTTACTTTCCTTAATCTTTTAATGGTGAAAAATTGTAACACGCAAGCCATTCATCGTTGAAACATTAATTTACTCCAACCCTATCCAATCAATCAATAGCGTAAAGTCTTGTGCTTGTTTGTTGGCAATAAAAAAACTGACTTGTTCAATGCGATTAAAATTAAAACTCGGCAAATTCAATAAGCGTCCACGAAATTGGGGATTAAAAGCAGTAATCGGCAATTTGATGGTTTCCCATTTGCCGGAAGTCACAAATGGTTGCACATAGGATTCGTTCTGAGAAGTATCGCTTTTTAAACGAAATTCATAGCGTTTACCATCTCCTTTTACATGCAAAACAACCCACTTTTTACCTTCTGCAATCGCAATTGTTTTGTTCAGTTGAACCGAGGCAAAACCGCCGTTGTTGGCCAACGAAACCTGTCCTGAAAACTGTCCATGCCCAGCCTGGGTTAGCAATATGGAGCTAGTGGACACGCCGCCCATCACGCCATCGTTGACAATGCGCCATTCGGTAAGATCCGATTGGGCCGAAAAAGTATAGATCTTATCCATAGTGGTACTGGTAAAAAAACTGAGGGTGAGTAATAGCAAGCCAAATTTCATAGCCGTACGTGTTTAAAACCGTTAAAACAAATCATATCGTTGTTGCTACGGATTACTATTTCCGTTCTGAAAGATAAGAAATAATTGCACCTTTTGAATGTTGCTGGGTGTAGTAATGCCCTTATTATTAAAAATAAGGGCATGCTGACGATAGGTACAGAAATACTTGGGAAAGTTTGCGGGTTGGTCTAGGGTTGGTTTTGGTACTTTGGGTTAGTCGTTGTGGGTACGAGCGAGACGCTCGCACTAGCTGGGTTAATCGTTGTGAGTACGAGCGAGACGCTCTCACTAGTCTTTAGATTTAAATTAATACTATTATTACGTTTATTTAAACTATCGACACATTTTTATTAAATTTCATGTAACCATGATACACATCCGAGACACTCACGAATCTGAGATTCACGAACATTAAATCGGAAATTTATCTCCATATATTTGTCTCCATTTTTGATTTGCAGACCATTCTTGATTTTTACTTTCATGTTCCAAGGCTTCTAAAGATAAATTATAACACTGCCCTGCCATGTGCTCAAATCTTCCTTTTCTCGATATATTGTGATTTGCACCAAGTGATAACCAGTATTGATGAGTTTCATCTTGGTTTTTTAGAAACTCAAAGAAGTCCCTTGTCATCCAATCATAATAGGAAAATGATTTGTCTTTATGCTCCCATGTTTTAAGAAAGCTATATGCTAATGTATCAATTAGCAAACCATCAATAGGGACATTCCATTGATCCTTCCATGACCTTACCATTCTACAAACTCTTGTTAGGTTTTTATTATAATTATTGTTTACTGTGGTTAATTCAGCTATTTCAGCTTTAGGATTTGTTGTCTTCCAAATCCCTCCACTGTTAGAATCCGGAAAAGTAAAACTACCATCTGTATTTTTAAAACAAGGAGTTATTTTAAAACAAATTCCATCGGAAAAATAAAGTTTTATAACTTTTCCATCTGCTCCAAAATAACAAGTTGAAAAAGTTTTATAAATTGAGTACTTAACTGCTTGTAATAATGCCAACTGTCCATTCCCAGAATATGAAAAGTATTGATTATAAAAAATAACTGGTAATATAAACAACATTTCGACATCACTTACATTACTCGCAGTTCCTCGCCCATAAGAACCAACATATAAACTATGCAAAGTCTCAGAGTCGCTCTCATAATACTCAAGATTCAAGCATTTCGTAATTTGTTTGTATTTGCTTGAAACATTATTTACTAAAGTCTGAGATATTTTCAGGTTTGTACAGAATATTTGAAATTTGTCACTAATACTCATAAGATATAAATTAAATCATTCACATTCATCGTTAGATGGTCTTTTAAAGCAAGATTCACAGCTAGGATATAGCTTTGATAAATTCAAGTTGTATGTATACCCAAGCATAACCTTTAATACACAAAAAACATAATATTATTAAAAATAATTCTTACAAAATACCACTGCCGTCTTTTGGCTAGATCTTTATATTCAAAGAAGTCTTGGGTAATTGTAAATCAAGTGTTTAGGCGGCCATTCTTTTTGGGTTGTATCCCCAAGTGTTGTATCCATGCTTGGCTTCGGAACAAAAAAGGACTAAAAGCCAAATTGGCCCCACAAGAGGCACAAAAAAAACAAGCAACATCCAGCCGCTTTTCCCAATATCGTGCAATCTCCTGACACCAACTGCTATTGCGGGAATAAATGAAAAAAGAACACAAAGAGCATACAAAGGGCCATATCCAATTCCCTGGATTACAATTCCCAAAATATGGTCAAGCATCATGGCAAGTAGGGAAAAAAGGGTTGCAAAAAATAAATACGTCCAATATTCTTCTCTACTGGCTCGGCCACTGAAATCGGCAAACTGTTTTAAAACTTTCAAATAATTCTTCATGCTTAATCGTATTTTACTTCCTCAATTTCTTACGCAATTAGTAAAAATATAAGCGCTGTTTTTTACCAAAAAAAAACTCGCTTTGCGCAATAAAATTTTAAATTTAAAAAAATAAGGAGAACAAAAAACTTA
>JBOFUD010000440.1:0-2679 GCA_051652385.1 Flavobacterium sp. | reverse complement strand
AATGCCGAAATTCGTTTTTGGGGAGGTGACTTGATGCAAGCCGTTGGCGGCACTATGGTTAAACATTATCGTGATCTCGCCTTTATGGGTTTTGCCGAAGTGGTCATGAATTTGAAAACCATTCTCGATAATATTAAATTATGTAAAAGTGATATTTTGGCTTTTCAACCCGATGTGCTTATTTTCATAGATTATCCTGGTTTTAATTTGCGCATTGCCAAATGGTCAAAAGCCTTAGGATTTAAAAATCATTATTATATTTCACCTCAAATTTGGGCTTGGAAAGAAAGCAGAATCAAAGAAATTAAGCGTGATATTGATAAAATGTATGTGATTCTTCCTTTTGAAAAAACATTTTACGAAGCCAAACATCATTTTCCGGTATCCTTTGTAGGGCATCCGCTGATCGATGCGATACAAGCGCATACAATGGTAGATGATGCAACTTTTAGAAAGGAAAATCAGTTAAATGATTTACCTATTATTGCCATTTTGCCAGGAAGTCGTAAGCAAGAAATTACCAAAATGTTGAGTGTAATGCTGAGCATAGTCGATGATTTTAAAGGGTATCAATTTGTAATCGCAGGAGCACCAAGTCAGGAATTTTCTTTTTATCAAAAATTTATTACTTCAGATAACATTAAATTCTTATCAAATAAAACCTACGATTTGTTGCAACATGCTACGGCAGCTTTGGTCACTTCTGGAACGGCCACACTCGAAACGGCTTTGTTTAAAGTGCCTGAAGTGGTATGTTATAAGGGCAATTGGATTTCCTATCAAATTGCCAAAAGAATCATTACGTTAAAATATATTTCGTTGGTGAATTTAATTATGGATAAAGAAGTAGTGACCGAATTGATTCAAGAGGATTGCTCTACCCAAAGAATAAAAGAAGAATTAGATAAAATTTTACAGCCAGAACATCGAAAAAATGTTCTCGATGCGTATGCTATTCTTGAAGAGAAACTTGGCGGAATAGGTGCTAGTGCTACTACTGCTCAGTTAATTGTAGCTGATTTAAAATAACGCATTTGTTTAAATTCTTACTAAAATTTGTATTTTAGTAGGATGAATATAGTACATTTTCCTCTTTTTAAATGGGCCATGGGTTTTATAGCCGGTATTGTATTGGCTTATCAAGTACCATTATCCTTGTCTTTTTCCCTCGGATTAGCCGTAATATCATTGCTTTTTTTTGGTGTAGCCTATTTTTTTACCACTAAAAATTTAGGAAAACGTTGGTTTTTTGATGTAACTTCCTTGTGGCTTTCGGTTGTTTTAGGCATGAATGTTTTGACACTTCATACCGAAAGTAATGATCGTTTAAACTATAGTCGGCATGTATCGGTATTTGAAAAACCTAGTTGGATAGCAGTAGTTGTTCAGCAAAAACTCAAAAGCAATGCTTTTAGCGATCGCTATGTGGCATCGATTCGGACTATAAATGAGCAAGAGCAAACTGGTTCTATCATTATCAATATCAATAAAAACAAACTTTCAAAGGGTATTGAGGTTGGAACTCCGCTCCGGTTTCTATCGGTTTTGGTAAAAACGTCTTTGAGCAAAAATCCTTATCAATTTGACTATTCGATTTATTTAAAAAACAAACAAATTTATGCTCAAGTTTATCTAGATCCTGAGGAAATCACGTACCAAGTCACTCCCGAAAAAAGCCTTTGGTTCTATGCAGCAAATGTTAGAAAAATCATCGTAGCGCATCTGCAAGAAAGTGGTTTCGACTCCAAAGCTTTGCCTGTGGCTATGGCTCTAATTCTAGGACAACAGCAGGATATTGATCCCAATATTACGAAAGATTATCAGTATGCTGGGGCAGTTCATATTTTGTCGGTTTCAGGATTGCATATTGGGAGTATTGTTTTTTTTATTCATTTTTTGCTACGTCCTATTCCAAACACCAAGCGAGGGCGTTTTTTAAAATTAGTAATATCCTTGTCAATGCTTCTGGTTTTTGGAGTTTTGGCTGGTTTAGCGGCCTCGGTGGTGCGTTCGATAACTATGTTTTCTATCATCGCCATTGGTCAGTATCTCAATCGAAGTACTTCCATTTTTCATACTTTGGTGGTATCTATGCTGTTAATTTTATTGTTTCAACCTTATTTTCTTTTTGATGTGGGTTTTCAATTGAGTTATGCGGCTTTGTTTTTTATCGTTTGGTTGCAACCCATGCTGCAAGCCCTTTGGGCACCCAAAAACAAAATCATTCGCTTTTTTTGGAATATAATGACGGTTTCATTGGCAGCACAATTGGGTACTTTTCCCTTGAGTGTCTTTTATTTTCATCAATTTCCTGGCTTATTTTTTATAACCAATTTGCTCGTGCTGCCGCTTATTGGTGTCATTATGTTTCTGGGGGTAGTGGTCATGTTGGTTGCGGTATTTGGCATCGTTCCTGTGATTATTTACAAACCTTTAGAGTACGGCATTTTATTTATGAACGCAATAATTCATAAAGTAGCTTCCTTTGAAAATTTTATTTTCACAAATATTCCTTTCAATAGTTACTTGCTTGTAGCTAGTTTTGTATTGATTTTTGCCTTGGTTTTTTGGTTAAAAAAGATCACTTTTATAAGGACTGTCATGGTTTTGATGGCGATACTGGTTTTTCAAATTTGTTTTTTTGTTATCAGATCAGAGTATGAGGCTACCCAAGAATGG
>JBOFUD010000439.1:0-2918 GCA_051652385.1 Flavobacterium sp. | reverse complement strand
TTGACAAAACCATTGCCACGTTGCAAAAAGAACGTTCCAAACTTGAAAAAACTTCTCAAACGCTAAAAGAAGAAGAATCCAAAGCCAGAGAAGAAGGTAAGAAAATGGAAAACATCAATGTGAAAATCAAGCAAAAACTTGAGAGTTATCAGGAATTGTATGACAGCAATCAGAAAACGATATACATTGGACAAAAAATAGAAGATATCTCACAAAAATACTTCAACAATAAAAACAAAAAAGAATTAATTGGAGAGTTTTTAAAAATCATTGAAATAGAAAACTCCAAACGTCAAAAAGTTTCAGCCAAAGAAGCCAAAGTCATCACCGAAAAGAAAAAAGAGATTATCAAAGAAGTCGAAGTGAAGGTCGAGGAAATTAGGACCATCAAAAAAGACAAAAAACTAAAACCCGTCATAGAAAAACCAAAACCAATTTTGAAACAAGGTGATCGCGTACGCATGTCCGATGGCAAAGCAGTGGGAACTATTGATAGCATTGAGAAAAATAAAGCAACTGTAAATTATGGCGTTTTTACTTCGAAAGTAAGTTTGGATGTGTTGGAGTTGGTGGAAGCCGTTAAAAAATAATACCGAAAATTTTTAATTGCATAAAAATCAATTCATGAACATTTTTTTTTCTGCAAAGTCTTGCTTTGATTTAGTAAGTATTTGAACGCAACAAGCAAACCTGCGAGGTTTTGAAAACCTTGCAGAAATTAATAAACCATCTAAAAATTCAATTGATTATCAATTGAACTTCACTAATAAAAAAAAATAAATTTGTGAATTTGGGGGTACTTATACCTTTTCTTCAACTTAAATATGGCCTACTAAGACATGCAACAATCACTATCGCTTCCTGAAAATAAAAAATTCATCCTTTTTGATGGCGTTTGCAATTTGTGTTCTACTGCGGTGCAAACCATTATAAAACATGATAAAAATGATGTGTTCCGATTTGTAGCTTTGCAAAGTGATTTGGGGTTAGCCATACAAAAACACATTGCGATTGATACGCGAAAAATTGATAGCCTGATACTTTATGTGCCTGGAGTTTCGTATTCATATAAATCGGAGGCGGTTTTGGATATTGCGAAGGAACTTGGTGGTATTTTCAGTCTGACTATTATTTTTAAAATCCTTCCCACTCCCCTTTTGAATGCCGTTTACGATTATGTGGCCAAAAACAGGTACAAATGGTTCGGCCATCAAGAACAGTGCTGGATGCCTACTCCTGAATTGAATGCAAAATTTCTTTGATTCCATAATCATTCTTGTGCAAACGGTTGCGTGAGTGATGGCAGTGGAGCTCTTTTTTTATTTTTCTTTTTTCGGAAAAATAAAAAAAAGCGGGAACGTACAGCACGACCATCTCTAGCCTTTTTCGGGCTAGAGAGGGACACGCCCAAATAAAAAAAATCGTTTTTAAAACTAAGTATTACAAACGATTTATAATTTGAATCCTCTATGTCATTTCATTTTGAACACTGAAATTGCCAAAGGAGGCAAGGTTAAGGCAATGGAATAATCTCTGCCATCATAAGGGGTGGCTTCGACGCTTAATTTGTCGTTTTGATGCACGCCACTTCCGCCAAATTGTTTGGCATCGCTGTTGAATATTTCGATTAATTCTTCTTTTTTAGGAATGCCGATACGGTAGTTTTCTCGAACCACAGGCGTGAAATTGCAAATTATAATCAAATCGTTCAATGTATCATTTCCTTTTCGAATGTAGGTCATAACGGCATTCTCGTGGTCGGAATAGTTGATCCATTCGAATCCCTCGGGACTGAATTGCTTTTCGTGCAAAGCAGGCTCAAACTTATATAAAGTATTCAAGGCCGTAATCACGGCTTTTATTCCTTGATGAAAAGGATTTTGCAATAAATGCCAATCTAAGCTCGCTTCAAAATTCCACTCGGCGCTTTGCCCAAATTCACATCCCATAAAGAGTAATTTTGTACCGGGATGGGTGAACATATACCCATACAACAAACGGAGATTCGCGAACTTTTGCCACTCATCACCTGGCATTCTGCCTGCTATGGAATGTTTGCCATACACCACTTCATCATGAGAAAGCGGCAACATAAAATTCTCTGAAAAAGCATAGGTCATCGAGAACGTAAGCTCATTTTGATGGTATTTTCTATAAACCGTTTCTTTTTGAAAATAATGCAAGGTATCGTGCATCCAACCCATCATCCATTTCATTCCAAAGCCTAATCCGCCTGCGTAGGTAGGTCGTGATACCATAGGAAATGAGGTGCTTTCTTCTGCGATGGTTTGCACGCCTTCAAAATTAGCATAAACGGCTTCGTTGAAATCTTTTAGAAAACTTATCGTATCAAGGTTTTCGCGTCCTCCAAAAATATTGGGTTCCCACTCGCCGTCTTCTCTAGAATAATCTAGATATAACATGGAAGCCACCGCATCGACGCGCAACCCGTCGACATGATAATGATGCAACCAAAACAAGGCATTGCTTATCAAGAAGGAACGTACCTCGTTACGGCCATAGTTAAAGACCAAACTTTTCCAATCGGGATGATAGCCTTTTCGGCGGTCGGGATGTTCGAATAGATTTGAGCCATCAAAAAATCCTAGTCCATGGGCATCATCTGGAAAATGAGACGGTACCCAATCCAGAATTACTCCAATTCCTGCATCGTGTAAACGATCCACTAAATACATAAACTCTTGAGGATTTCCAAAGCGAGAAGTTGGGGCAAAATAACCCACCAATTGATACCCCCAAGAAGGATCATAAGGATATTCCATTACGGGCATGAACTCTACGTGAGTAAACCCAGTTTCTTTTACATAAGCCACCAATTCAACCGCTAATTCGGTGTAACTTAAGAAACGGTTGTCATCGGCATGGCGTTTCCAAGAACCTAAATGCACTTCATAAAC
>JBOFUD010000438.1:0-3393 GCA_051652385.1 Flavobacterium sp. | reverse complement strand
CGGGTCTCGTATAGGGTGGTTCGCAAAGTGATGGGTTGCGTTCCATGTAAATTTCTAACATAGACTGATAGCCTCGTTTCTTGAGCCGTAGCAGGGTAATTGTAGTGTTGAGAATCGGACTTTGAGCAATGTGCCTATTCCGATTTTATTAATAGTTTTCGCTGTTTTCAAAGCATACTATGTCCGCTTATTATCTAGAGTTTTGGCCGATTATAGAACCCCTTTTTAAATATTGCTACCGGTTTCTTTTTTTATGGTATTTATTATCACTCTACCAACAGAAGAACAATAGTAAACGAAAAAAGATTTCGTAATCAAAAGATTCCTATTATTATACAAGATTTTACTTCAAAATATGAGGACGGTCTTGCTATTAACAAAACAACGCCTGAAATACAAGAGGAAGTGTTAGGAAAAAACAAAGGGCGCTTTTGTCTGGAAATGTGTTCAGATGACATACTTTCAAAATACAAGCATTTGCACAGCTTCTTTTTGCATCAGCTGGTGTTTTCCAAATAGAATTTAAGGCGGTGCCAAACAAAGTCTTCAAATATTGCTCAGTATCAAGATATTATTCCCAATAGTCCCTAAATATTCCTTTTACAAAAACTCTCGCAATACGTTTCTACAATTTGTTGCACGTACACAAAATTCCCAATTTGAGAACTTTGATTGTAAAAAACTATTTCATAATACCTGATTTGTAAGTCTCAATCGCACGATCTCTAGCCATGGCATGTGCGACCATGGGAGCGCCATATCCCAAATCAAATTCAGGAATCCATTTTCGGATGTAGTGACCTTTAGCGTCAAATTTTTTCAATTGAATTTCAGGATTAAAAACTCGAAAGTAGGGCGCTGCATCGCAACCTGTACCGGCAGCCCATTGCCAATTACCTACATTGGCAGACAAATCATAGTCCAAGAGTTTTTGGGCAAAATAAGCTTCTCCCCATTGCCAAGGCAATAACAAATGTTTGCATAAAAAGCTAGCCACCACCATACGCACACGATTGTGCATATAACCTGTAGCATTCAGTTCGCGCATGCCTGCATCTACCATGGGATAACCGGTATCTCCCGCACACCAACGTTGAAAATCGGCTTCGTCATGGCGCCATTGAATACCATCATAAGCAGATTTAAAATTGTGACTGACCACTTTGGGAAAATGAAACAAGATTTGCATAAAAAACTCCCTCCAAATGAGTTCACTCAAAAAAACAGCGTTTACATTAGCAGCCCAATTGACCAAATAACGAACACTAACGGTGCCAAACCGCAAATGAGGGGACAAATGTGAAGTAGTATTTAGAGCAGGAAAATCCCGTGTTTCATGATAGTTCGAAATTTTGGTCAAATTGTGGGGGATGACTTTGATGCTACTGGCAACAAAACCAATATCAGACAAGGACGGAAAACCAAATTGACTAGGATACCAGTTGGAAGAAAAAAGGCTGGTATCATATTCGACAAGAGGAGCCATCGTGCGATGTTTTTCTAACCATTTATTTTTGTAAGGCGTGTAGACCGTGTAAGGCAAACCATCGGCTTTGGTAATTTCTTTTTCTTCAAAAATCACTTGGTCTTTGCAAGCGTGCGTCGCTATCCCTTTTTGGGTTAAAAAATCGACAATCTTCTGATCTCTAGCTAAGGCATAGGGCTCATAATCTTTATTAAAAAAGACATCAGTGACCTCAAATTCTGCAAGCAAGTTTTGCCAAACTTCATGGGTTTTTCCTCTTTTTACCAAAAGGGAACTGCCCAATTCGGCTAATTTTTCGTTGATTTTGGCCAAAGAATCGTAGATAAAATTTACCCGATGATCATTATTGGGTAATTTTTCGAGTATGTCTTCATCAAAAATAAAAAGGGGAAGTACTGGTGCCGATGCTTGTAGGGATAAGTATAAGCCAACATTATCCTCAAGCCGCAAATCGCGACGAAACCAAAAAAAAGTAACAGGATTAGTTTTCATTTTTTGGAATTAAAAAGAGTGTCTACCGCTTTTTCACGGAAGGAGAATATTTCGTTGAGCTTGCTTTTTACTACAAGGCTATTCATGATCCGTCCCAAAAATCCTAAAGGTAAGGCATAATGTACCACGTCAGTCATTTTTACTCCTGTCGCAGTGGCTTCAAAGAAATGTTTATGGTGCCATAGCGTATAAGGACCAAATCGTTGTTCGTCTATGAAATAACTTTGGTCTTTTACGGCGGTAATTACTGTCATCCAACCTAATTTAATTCCGAGTAAAGGCGAAACTATATACTGAATAACTTGCCCTGGATACACGCTACGCCCATCAAAATCGGTGATCTGAAATCCCATATCCGAAGGAGTAATTTTCTGTAAATTGAGTGGATTTGAAAAAAAAGTCCAACATTCGTCAAGGGTTGCATGGACATATTGAACAGATTCTTTTTTGTAGACTTTCATGATGGTTTTGAACTAAAGGTTTGGTTTTTCCTGCGTGAGGGGTAGTAATGGAGCTCTTTTTTATTTCCTTTTACAGCTTATGGTTAAAGACATGGGCTGTAAAAGAAAATAAAAAAAGCGGGAATGGATGACCCGACCCCCACTATAGATTGTTGTCACTAGTAATTTCATGTATCGGGGGTCACGCCCAAAAATTACATTTTATAATATTTGAAAGGTACGAAAAGCATTCCGAAACACTCGCCATGTTGTTTACCCAAGTGTTTATGGTGTACTTTGTGTGCTTTTCGTAGGCCTATTAAATATTTGTTGTTGGTGTGTTTGAACCATTTAAAGCGCTGATGAATCAAAACATCATGGATTAAAAAATAACACAATCCGTAGAACAAGATGCCGAGACCAATAAAAAATCGGTAGTTTAGCCCACCTTCTACACCAAAATAAAATAAAGTGATACTAGGAACAGCAAAAATTACGAAGAAAATATCATTTCGTTCGAAAATGTTTGCATATTTTGGCTGATGATGATCGGCATGAAAATACCACATGGAGCCATGCATGACATACTTGTGTGTACACCAAGTAACACACTCCATAACAAGAAAAACGCCAAGAAAAATAAAAAAATTAAGCATAAAACAGTTTTGTTTTTTTAGGTTTATGGTATGTTTAGCACTACACCATTCGTAACTTGTAGGTTACAAAAGATTGTGCTAATAGACCAGCTTTTGAATAATTAGACACTCGAATTCTAGAAGTCCCAATTTCGTGACAAGGGGTGCTTTCTAGTTTTCGCAGTAATTTTAAATAATAAACGTAGGCTGTAAAAACACCAAACTTGGCTTCGAGTGGTAATTTTCTGATACCCTGACGTGCAATTCGGAAATCTTCTTTAATTTCTGCAATGATCATTTGCTTAGAATTTTCGTCGAATGATTTGAGGTCAATCCCCGG